>JAVLCL010000514.1:0-2341 GCA_031580825.1 Halothece sp. Uz-M2-17 | reverse complement strand
CACTGTAGATTTCTCGCTTTCCTCTCACGATTTCCGCCAGTTTCGCAAACTGATGCGGGGTAACGGGAAGCGGACGACTGGCGAGATTGACTCCCGAATCATTTTCTTCGGTAATTTCAGAAAAATGTAGTTGATAGAATAGTTCCGCTTTTTCTAAACAGGTTTTGAAATCTGCATGAAGTCGAGGAAGATCAGGGTTAATTTCTTGATATTGATCTTCGGTATGTTCTAAAGCGCGATCGCTGTGGGCTTGACATTGTTCCGGTTCATCCACTACCACCAGGGTATTTTCGGGAAGATAGTCCAGTAAGGAAGCAGGTTCAGGATACGCCAAGCCTAAGAAACGGTGCATCCCATCCGGATAATTCTCTTCTTCAAAGGCGGACTGTTCTTCCTCAGAAAGATAAGAATAGAACCGATCTAAATTTCCCTGTTCACTGATTCCTTTCGCAATCAGAGGAGAAAAGTTAGTGGGAGTTAAGGTGAGGCTTTCAATTTGATCTAAAGATCGTTGACTCACCGGATCAAACTCGCGCAGTTGTTCCAGTTCATCCCCAAACCACTCTAAGCGAATCGGAAGTTCAGACGCGACGGGAAAGATATCCACTAAATCCCCTCTTCTGGTCCATTGTCCTTCCGTTTCGACTAAAGAAACTCGTTCATACCCCAATTCTGTCAAGCGATGATCAATGGTTTTGCTATCGAGGGACATTCCCTTCTCAAAGGAAAGACAAGTTTTAGAAAAAATTGCTTGTGGCGGAAGATGCGGTTGTAAAGACTTCTCTGTCGCGACAATCGCCGTGGGTTTTTCCGGTTGTTGCTGAAGCGTTAATAAAACTTGGATTTGTCCCCAAATCATCTCTGATTCTGGGTTAAACGGTTCGTAAGGCGTGGCTTCGGAGGTGGGATAAAACTGTACAGTTTCCCAGTCCATGCTTTGCAGTTGGGTCGCCCAGCGTCCCGCTTCTTCTAAGGTGGCACAAATAACGAATAAATGGGAGGTTTCTGCTTTGTTAAGGGACTGTTGTGCAAATGCAGAAGCGATTAATCCCTTCGGTAGCCGTGGGATTCCAGTTAGTTTTAAGTTATGATTATTAACAAGATTCTGACAGAGTTCTTGAGTTAAGCGCGATCGCGCCAGAGTGCGAATAACTGAAGCAAAAGCCATGAACGAATCAACGGTAAGTAGGATTTCGTTCTTATTTTAAGACCTTCCGATAAATCACCATTGATCTATAAGATTTCCCAATCGTGTCATCCGTCATTAGCCAGTTGAGTGACTACTTCAACAGATAACCCCGTAATCTCAGCAATTTTTTGAATCGCCATAATAAAACGGGTCATGAAGCGATTGTTTCATCTGGTTGATGTCAGTTTTTTATTATCCCATCGTCTTTACGCTAGGAGTAAGGATTCCTTTTCTCCGAATTCTGAAAAATCTGATCTTAAATATTAACTTTTGTAACTAAATTAAAGACGACTTGCCCCAAGCATGATTCTGCTCAACCGCTATTCTGATCTCGCAAAATCGCTATTTCAAATTGGTTTGACTTTTAAGCTCTGTTAAGAAAAGTGGGCTATTTAACCCATTTCCTCGCAAACTAGCTGAGAATATTAGGATTTTTCTATGGTCTCAGTAAAGTTATATTACTATTTCCTCATTTTCAAAATAATTATGACTATACTGAATTGTTATCAGGTGAAGCTAAGAAAATAGCCAAACTGCATAAAAAAATAAAGTTATAGTTCTGTCATAAAAAATCGGAGGTCAAGCGAATGCAATTAAGTCAAAATCAAACCCTCACTCAAAATCAATTTGTTGCAGTTATTAAGAGTTTTTTAATTTGGTCTTTTACCCTTACCGTCTGCTTTTTAGTCGTTGGATTTCCGGTTGTTGCCGTGATTACAGCAATTACTTCAGTTTTCGCGATCGCGCTCCAATCGGTTTTACCGGTGAGTGCTGTTTTACTCGTCGCCAGTAGCGTTATTGGTATGAATGTTTTAGCAATTTTATTAATTTCTGCTGGCTTAACCTTAAAAGGAATTCATCCGCAACAAGTCACTTGGTTACGCTGGTTACATGGCAAAGGCAGCCTAAAACAAACTGCTCAATTTGCATCTTGCCCCATTACTTGCAGTTTAATCAAAGAATAAATCTATTATTGGTTCTTTGTTCCTATCTGAGGGCGAACTCCAGTTCGTCCTAGAATTTTGTCTAGGGAACCGTCACCGTCTCTGACCTCCGGTTGTATAGCGCTACGCGCTAGGCAAAAGGCAAGAGGCAAGAGGCAAGAGTAAGGTATAGGTGAGTTTCAACATTTTGGAATGTCCTAACCTGATT
>JAVLCL010000018.1:0-15936 GCA_031580825.1 Halothece sp. Uz-M2-17 | reverse complement strand
TCATCTTCATCCAAGGGAATGCCAAACAAGACCTTTCCTTTGCCGAAATAGCGACCAAATTGTAACTCATACACCTCATCCTCATCTTGGGTTTCCACCTTAATATCAGAACGAGGATAGCCCACACAGAGCAAATTATAGCCCTCTTCCTCTAGCTGGGTCGATAAGCCCATCGCTTCGGGATGATAGATTTCCCCTTCTAAGCGTCGCACCGCACAAGTGGTACAAGCCCCATTACGACAAGAAAAGGGAAGGGTAATCCCCTGTTCTTCGAGGCTTTTGAGAATATATTGATCATCGGGAATCATGGCTGTGTGTTCGATTCCAGCTTCGCGATCGTAAACGTGAATGGTGTAGTAGCGTGTCATCAGAAAATTTTTTTCAGAAATTTGAGAAAAAATGTGCAAAAACGAGAACGTTTATTGTACAATTGTAAATCGCGGTACAAACCTGGAGAGGTGGCCGAGTGGTTTAAGGCGCAGCACTGGAAATGCTGTATAGGGGCAACTCTATCGAGGGTTCGAATCCCTCCCTCTCCGTTCTCAAACGATGAGTTCGGATTGAAGTTAACGGTAAATTGATTTTCCTTCTCCCGGAAAAATGGAAATCGATCCTGGGTTAATTTCTTCACCGTAAGTGACCTCAATTTCTCCATTCCAATCTTCTACCGATAAAAGTTTTCCATCTTCACTTTCATAATCAAAGTAGCGACATTGTTCCCCCTGACGGTTCATAACTGATCCCTCTCGTTTCATGTTAGCGACACCAGAGTCGATGCAGCGATAAGTTTCTCCTTCAAAATTTAAGGGATTCGGTGGATTACGAGGAATGTCTAAATTACGGGTGGGTTGTAGCCAACTTAACACCACGCGATCGTCTTCTTCCACGGATAACCAACGGATATCTTGTTGATCTTGTAAAAGATATTCTAGCCAAATAAAACCATCTTCTTCATAAATCAGTTTTCCTTCTACCACCCAGTCACGACCAAAATATTCCACGATATCGCCTAATTGCAGATTAAAAATCGTGCGATTTTCAGGGGCGTTGTTTTCTTCAGAATTTGTCTGAGGAGACTGATTCCGTTGACGTAAAAAGAGATATACACCAAGGATAATCAGAATAATAATAACCAGTAATGTGAGAAAAAACATCATTCTTTCCTGTGACTCTAATAACTAATATAAAACCCAACGCCGATCGCGCTCATAATTGACAATAACAGGATGCGCTAGGGTGTTTACTTCTACCTCTGTTATTGTTATATCTTTTGGGAGAATAAATAAACTGGATAACACTGCAGGAGAGAGAAAACGAGTTGGAATCGGAAGTTGTTCGATTGCTTCTGGGTTAAATGATCCTTTTGTTGCTAAAACAAAGCCCCAAGGACCAAAACTGGGAACATTCACCGTATAAGGATGAACCTTAAAATTAATGGCTTCGAGGGTAGTTGCAATACAAGAAAACGCTTTTGGCGCAAAAAAGGGACTACTCCCTTGGGTAACAAACACCCCTTGTGGAGAAAGATGGGCTTGTAATTGGCGATAAAACCCCAGAGAATAGAGTTTTGCTAAAACATTACGGTCTGGATCCGGAAAATCAGCAAGAATCACATCAAAGGTTTGGTTCATCTCAGAGACTAATTGAAAAGCATCGCCATAGATGACATTAACTCGGGGGTCAGCAAACGCATTTTGGTTCGTTTCTACTAACGCAGGATAGGTTTGCGCCCACGCCACCACTTTTGGATCCAGTTCAATCAGGGTAACGGTTTCGACACGATCCCATTTCAAAATTTCTCGTAAGGCTAAGCCATCTCCAGCCCCTAATAGTAAAATATTTTTCGGTTCTGCAACTGCACTTAACGCTGGATGAACTAACGCTTCATGATAGCGATACTCGTCGCTGGTGGAAAACTGAAGATCTCCATCGAGAAAGAGTCGGACATCACTCCCACGGCGAGTTAACACTAATCTTTGATAAGCAGACTGAGTTTGTCCCACAATCGGTGCGCCATAGAGATTTTCTTCTAACCGTTGGCTAAAGGGAACAACTAACACCGCAAAAATGGTTAATAAGACGACGAGAGTTAATCCGAAAAATCGCCATTGACGTAACTGAGGAAACGCCCGTCCTAAAAAAAAGACCATTACCGCCGGAAAAATCCCTAAAATCGCTGCTGCGGGGAACATTCCGACTAAGGGAAGAAGGAGAACCGGAAACGCCAACGACCCGACTAACGCCCCAAAATAATCCATTGCTAAGACACCAGCAAGGGCTTCTTTCACTCCCTCTTCCACTTCTACCATTCGGGTTAATAAAGGGATTTCTAACCCAGCTAATGTCCCTAAAATTAAGGTGACAAGTGCTAATCCTAACCAAATTTCTCCGCCGATAATGAAAAGAATAAATAATCCGAGGGGTAATACTGCATTCAGTGGCGCAATCAATAACTCCACCGTCATAAAAGCGGTTAATAAGGTGTCTCCTTTATTCCCGACAAAACGACTGAGATAAGATCCCACCCCCATCGCAGCGAGAAAGCCACCAACAGCAATCCCATAAGAGAGAGCTTCATTTCCAACCAGATAACTGGCTAACGTTCCTAAAAGGAGTTCACTGGCTAAACCACTCGCTGAAGAAATAGCAGCGGATAAAAGAAGCAGATTTCGCTGTTGAGGAGTCATAGCATTAAATTAACCACAAAGACACAAAGGACACCAAGAAGCTAAATCGGGTCACTGACAAAATAACAAAGAATTATGAACTTATTCATCAGTGAGTAAATTATATTGTTCTTGGCTAATTCTTCCCGCTTCGTATAAGGTTTGATTAATCTCTGAAATTTTTAATACAGAATGGGCTTGATATCCTTTTGCTTTTAAGCGATCTTTGACTCCTTTTTCATGATCGATAAAGACAACAATATCATTCACATTTAAACCTTGAGATTGAATTTTCTCTGCTCCTTCGATCGCGCTTTTGCCAGTAATTAAAATATCATCAATGACAACTACGGTTTCTCCAGCTTCAAAATGTCCTTCAATCACCCGTCTTGTTCCATGAGCTTTGACTTCTTTACGGGGATAAATCATGGGATGATGTAAACGGAGAGATAAGCCGGTTGCGGTGGGAAGCGCGCCATAGGGAATTCCAGCAATGCGATCAAAGGTTAATGGTTCTACAATTTCGGAATAAGCATTTAAAACTTGCTCAAAAATTTGGGGTTGGGAAATGATTTTTCTTAAATCAATATAATATGGAAATTTTTCCCCAGAGGCTTGAATATAATCGCCAAATAAAATACAGTCGAGGTCGTAGAGTTGTAAAATTAAGTCTTGATGAGGATGATCGGTTAAGAAACAGACATCACTGGTCCAAATTTGACAAAACTGATTTTTTTCGGTGACATCTTGACGGATATTATTAATATTTTGATTGAGCGTCAGAATTGACTCTTCTAATTGTTCTTGTTTTAAGAAATCTTGAGGAACTGGAATTAATAAGCCACTGCGATCTTTATTCAATCCCGCAGCAATAATCGGTGCAATTTCTGGGGAAGTCCAAAGACTCCGAGCTAAAATGAAACGTTCTGGTGCATTTTGACGAACCAAACTGAGAATAGTTGCATCATTGGTTCCAATTTCTAAAGCAACTTGCTCTGATGTTCCCCACTTTTGCGCTTCTTTTACTAATTCTAAATAAAGGGGAGAACTGCTATTCGGATAATCTTGAATAATAGAAGCAGTGGGGTTAGACGTTCGACAAGTGACAAACACTGTTTTATCTGGATGTAAGAGAAAGGGCGCGACTTCATCTTGTCCGGACATTGGCGTTACGGTAATCGCATCAATTCCCCAAGTTTCAAAAGCCATTTCTGCAAATAAGGTACTGGTGTTTAAATCGCCATGTTTGGCATCTAAAATAATAGGAATTGAGGAAGGAATGAGCTTTAAAGTGTTTTCCAGTAATTCAATTCCTGAAGCCCCCATTGCTTGATAAAATCCTAACGTCGGTTTATAAGCACAAACTTTGTCCTTTGTTTTTTCAATAATTAAGGCTAACCAATCACTGGGAGTTTTGCCCTCAGGTATCATTTCTGGATTGGGATCAAGTCCAATAATAAGGAGCGTATTATTTTGCGCGATCGCGCTCTCTAATTTATTAATAAAATTCATTGCTCAAGATTCTGTACAATAGGGACTGATCAAGATATTTTAAACGAGTATTTCTATCGTTATTTTCAGTATCAGCAGTAATTGCGGTACTGATCCCCAACCTTGACTCATCTATTTCATTAAATCCGAATGCGCCACTATACACTCACTGCACCGGCAAAAATTAATCTTCATCTGGAAATTATTGGCGATCGCGCTGATGGATATCATGAACTGGTCATGATCTTACAGGGAATTGGTTTAGAAGATCGGATTCAAGTGTACGCTGGAAGTACGCAAACCATTCATCTTCATTGTGAACATCCTGATGTCCCCCTCGGTGCGGATAATATTGCTTATAAAGCAGCACAGTTGATGTGTCGAGAATATCCTCAATATCATGCCCAATATGGTGGATTAGAAATCAGTATTGAAAAAAATATTCCTGTCGCTGCGGGATTAGCGGGGGGATCAACGGATGCAGCAGCAGTTTTAGTGGGCATCAATTTATTGTGGAAATTAGGGTTAACGCAACCGGAATTACAAACTTTAGCCAGTACCCTCGGATCAGATATTCCCTTCTGTTTGGAAGGAGGAACCGCACTCGCTTTAGGGCGGGGAGAGGAATTGACCGCTTTAAATGATTTACAAGGAACAAAAGTTATTTTGGCGAAACATAGCAATCTCTACGTTTCGACGGCTTGGGCGTATCAAACCTATCGTCAACAGTTTGCAGAAAGTTATATCAAAGATCCAGAAAACATGGAAACTGGATATAAACAAGCGCATTCTGCCAATTTAGTCAATGCGATTTGGGAACAAGATGAGGCGAAAATTGGACAACTTCTGCATAATGATTTAGAAAAAGTGGTTTTTCCTGCTTATCCGCAAGTGGAGGCTCTAAAAACCGCATTTCAGGAAGAAAATAACGTTCTCGGTGCAATGATGTCCGGAAGCGGTCCCACTGTCTTTGCGTTATGTTCTGCAACCAGTGTTCCTGAAGAAATTGTCGAGGCTGTAAAGTCAAAGCTCAATGATCCAACCATTGAGTTTTGGATCACAGAATTGAGTAGTCATGGCATCCGAGTTCAAGAATAACCGCTATAGCACTACAAATTTAGGTTAGGACATTCCAAAATGTTAAAACTCACCTATAGCAGTCTGGAATCAGTTGTGAGAGAGCAATTCTGGTTTAAGGCAATAGGCAATAGGCAACAGGCAATTTGCCCCAAAAATTTCTCATGAATCATTGCTGATTGCTATATACCTTACTATTGCCTGTTGCCTAGCGCTATATCTGATTTTTAGTGCACGCCTTGGGCTGTGTTAGGCTTATATCTTGGTAGGCTTGGCAAACGTACAACGGCTCGGACAATGACGGAAAGCGCAAACTACGCGATTGATTTTGGAACCAGTAACACAGTTATTACTCGTTGGAATGCAACGACAGAACAAGCAGAGGTTGTTTCTTTTTCAGGAATTTCGCAACAATTACCCAATAACCCGCCGTTAATTCCGAGTTTGCTTTATGTGGAAAATGCCGAAAAAGACCAAGTTGTGGTTGGTCAAGCGGTGCGCGATCGCGCTCTGGATGTGAAATCCGATCCCCGTTTCTTTCGAGGGTTTAAGCGAGGAATTTCCGCACCAGTGCAAGGCTTTCTCCCAGAATTAGATGGCAAAACCGTTACTTTTGAACAAGCAGGGGAATGGTTTTTAGAGAGTTTAACCCAACAGTTACAACAAGCAACTAAAGCAGAAATTGATTCTTTAGTTTTAACGGTTCCTGTTGATAGTTTTGAAGCCTATCGCAACTGGTTAACGCAGGTTTGTACGCATCTCAATGCGAAACAAGTGCGCTTGCTGGATGAACCCACCGCAGCAGCATTAGGCTATGGAACGACGCAGGATGATGTTCTACTCGTAATTGATTTTGGCGGGGGAACCGTTGATTTTTCCCTTGTACAGTTAAATCTGGGAGAAGAAGGAAAACAACCCCTCGGTTTTATTTTGAAGTGGGGAGAAAAGCTGTTAGGGGAAACGTCTTCTCAGAAGGTGAAAACCGCGCGAGTTTATGGGAAAGCGGGGGCGAATTTAGGCGGTAGCGATATTGATGATTGGTTGGTGGATTATTTTGCCAAAACGCAGGGAATTGAAAAGTCAGCGTTAACCACAAGGTTAGCGGAACGGTTGAAGGTGCAGTTATCGTCGCAAGCAGAAGCAGAAGAAGTCTATTTTGATGAGACGACCTTAGACACCTTGGAATTGAAATTAGAGCGCGATCGCTTTGAGGAAATTTTACGCGAAAATCAATTTTTTGAACAACTGGATGATTTAATGACGCAAGTGTTGCAACAAGGGCGACGCAATGGCATTGAAACGGAAGAAATTCAGTCTGTTTTACTGGTGGGGGGAACAGTACAAATTCCCGCACTCCAAAAATGGTTAGAACAGTATTTTGATACCAGTAAAATTAAATGTGATCGTCCCTTCAGCGCGATCGCGTCAGGCGCGTTACAATTAGCCCAAGGGTTTCAACTGCAAGATTTTCTTTATCACAGCTACGGCGTGCGCTACTGGAATTATCGAGAAAATAAACACAGTTGGCATCCGATTATTAAAGCCGGACAACCTTATCCCATGACGACCCCTGTGGAATTAACTCTTGGGGCTTCCGTGGAAAATCAACCCAGTATTGAGCTTATTATTGGGGAATTGGGGTCAGAAAATAGTGGGCGCACCGAAGTTTATTTTGATGGGAATCGTCTGGTGACTCGTACCTTGGATGATGCAGAAACCAGTGTCATTCCTTTAAATGAAGAGGCGAAAACCATCGCGACCTTAAATCCTGCGGGAAGTCCAGGGCGCGATCGCGTTAAAATTCAATTTTGGGTCGATCAGCAGCGATCGTTACGCATTACCGTTGAAGATTTGCTCACCGAACAAGTTTTATTAAAAGAACGAGTGGTGACAGAATTAAGTTAATTGCGCTTACCGAATGTGCTGTATTATTTGGCTGACAGAGAGTACAGAAATAGAAGTAGCAGAAAATTTAGTATCGCGAGTGACAATAGCATCTAAACCTTCAGAGATAGCACAAGCCACTTGTACTGCATCTTCAAAATCTTGTGTTGCAGATGTTAAAGCTAATTCCAAAGTTGTTCGATTAACAGGACAAACTTCTAAAACTCCCAAAACCAGTCCTACAGCTTCTGTCGCACGTTCAAGACTCTGGGTTTGTCTGTTTGCAATGTAAAAGATATCGGTTAAAGTTGTTGCTGTTACATAACCAATAATTTGTTGAAAACTGATTGCTTCAAATAAAGTTTCTGCTTCTTGGAAAAATGGTTCTCGTTTGAGTAAAAAGTCTAAAATAATATTAGTATCAATTAAAACTTTCATCGTAAGTATTTTTTGACTCGTCGCTCTTCTAGCATGGCTTTCACATCAGCGTCAGTAGGAGTTGCTTGATCAGTTTGTAAGTATCCTCGCATTTTTTTTATTAGACCCGTTTTCGGTGTACTCAATCCCTCTTTGTTAGAATCAGGATAGTTCAGTTCATGTTGTAAGGATTGAATAATGAGATTGACTAACGTTAGTCGCTCACTAGGTGAGAGCTTAGAAATTTCTTTATTGAGTTGTTCAAGGGACATAATAATTCTTAGCTAGCTAACCTATTATCTTCCATTATGACAAAGTTTAAGATTAATGTTACTTAAAGCGCGATCGCGCTTTAAGTTTGCTATCAAAATAGTGACTTATGACAGAATTAAGTTAATTTTAAAGTAAAAAGAATGAGTGTTACCATTCCGCTTCCTAATATTGAATTAACATCAGGAAGTAAAATTACTTGACATTAGAAATAAAACGGGCAAAACTAAGCTCATTCACTTCATTCCATTGAGATACTTGCTCTCGGAATTGTTTCCATTGATCATAAATTTCCTTGAAAGTCGAATCTTGACTGGCATTTTCTTCATATAGTTCAAAGGCAGCTTTTTGGGCTGCTTGCATAATTTCTTGGGAATAATTTCTTAATTGAGTTCCCCCTTGAATTAATCTCTGTAATGCTGCACCATTAAGCGCATCATACTTTGCCAACATATTTAAGTTAGATTCCATCGCTGCAGTTTTAAATATCTCTTGATACGGCTTAGGTAATTGATCCCAAGCACCACGATTGACTTGCACTTCCAAAGTTGCACCCGGTTCCCACCAACCTGGATAATAGTAGAAGGGGGCTGCTTTTTGTAAGCCTAACTTCTCGTCATCATAAGGACCAACAAATTCCGCAGCATCAATGACTCCCCTTTCCAAAGCAAGGAAAATTTCACCCCCGCCAATGACTTGTACATTCACCCCAAGTCTTGACATCACCTTTCCCCCCAGGCCTGGAATGCGCATTTTTAAACCATTAAGGTCACTGACAGAATTAATTTCTCGGTTAAACCAACCGCCCATTTGCGCCCCAGTATTCCCCGCAGGGAAGTTAATGACATTAAAATCGGCATAGAGTTTGTGCATCGCCTCTAAGCCACCGCCATGATAAAGCCACGCATTTTGTTGTTGTGCGGTTAAGCCAAAAGGAACCGTTGTGCCAAAAGCAAGGGCGGGGTTTTTGCCAATATAATAATAGCTTGCGGTATGACCACATTCGACGGTTCCCGCTTGCACGGTATCTAAAACTTGTAACGCAGGGACAATTTCTCCCGCAGCGTAAGGTTCAATGGTAAAACGTCCCCCCGTCATTTCTGAAACACGGTCTGCAATTGTAGTTGCCCCCCCATAAATGGTATCGAGGGAATTGGGCCAACTGGTTGCCATCCGCCAACGGATTTCTGGGAGACTGCTGGTGTCAGTATTGGAAGAAGAATTAGTAGCTTGGGAACAAGCAGCAAGAGTGGTTGTAGTCCCAGCAGCGATCGCGCTATTTTTAATAAATTGTCTCCGTTTCATTTAATTTAGTTATTTGTTATTTGTTTTTAGTTTAGTTTTAATCAAGATGTCGTTTTTATTGAAGATTAATCTGATAATACAATGATTTGGATTATTTTTGCAGTGGCAACAGCCTTGTTTGAATCAGCAAAAGATGTCGCCAGTAAACAGGGCTTAAAACAGTTAGATGAATATGTTGTTGCTTGGTCAATGATCTTCTTCACATTACCTTTAATGCTACCGTTATTAAGTATTATCGAAGTTCCTGAAATTGGCGATAACTTTATTTGGGCGTTGCTTGCTGGGGGCAGTTTTAATGTTATTTCCATGCTGCTTTATATTCGAGCCATAAAATTAGCTGATTTATCTTTAGCCGTTCCTTTAGTCACATTTACCCCCTTATTTTTATTGATTACCTCGCCGTTAATTGTGGGTGAAACTCCAAGCGCGATCGATGCTCTTGGTATTCTTTTTATTGTTAGTGGTTCTTATATTCTGAACTTAAAACATAAACAGAAGAGCTATTTTGCCCCGTTTCAAGCCCTATTAAAAGAAAAAGGATCTCAGTTAATGTTACTCGTTGCGTTGATTTGGAGTTTAAGTTCAACCATTGATAAAGTCGGAGTCCGGAACTCTTCTCCAACTTTTTGGGCAATTGCAAACTATACTTATATTGCTACGGGAATGTTCCCGATTATGATCTATAAATCTCGCAATAGTTTACAGCAAGTGGTTCGTCATTTACCGACCTTAGCTCCTATTGGTTTTTTACAAGGCTTAGTCGTCCTGTGTCAAATGCAAGCGATTAGTTTAACGCTCGTTGCTCACGTTATTTCTATTAAGCGCATGAGTGCGCTACTCAGTGTTTTATGGGGACATTTGATCTTTAAGGAAAAAGGATTAAAAGAACGGGCAAGTGGTGCAACTGTGATGATTATTGGTGTTTTATTGATTACCCTTGCTTAGTTCATTAATTGCGAAGTGACAACGAACTTGGTCTAATGGAAAATAGATAAGTTGATGATTGAAAGACAGAATGGACGTTAAACAAGGCTTTGTTGGTACGGTTGGGAATACACCCCTAATTCGTCTGAACCGCTTAAGTGACGAGACAGGTTGTGAAATTTTAGGAAAAGCAGAATTCCTGAATCCTGGGGGATCTGTAAAAGATCGCGCAGCCCTTTACATCATTAAAGATGCAGAAGAAAAAGGCTTACTCAAACCCGGTGGAACGGTTGTAGAAGGAACCGCAGGCAATACAGGCATTGGTTTAGCCCATATCTGCAATGCTAAAGGCTATAAATGTTTGATTATTATTCCAGAAACGCAATCCCAAGAAAAAATTGACACCTTACGAACTTTGGGGGCAGAAGTGCAAACCGTTCCTGCTGTTCCCTATCGTGATCCCAATAATTATATTAAAGTTTCAGGACGACTTGCAGAAGAAACGGAAAATGCTATTTGGGCAAACCAGTTTGATAATGTTGCGAACCGACAAGCCCATTATGAAACCACAGGACCCGAAATTTGGCAACAAACAGATGGTCAAATTAGTGCTTGGGTTGCAGCAACGGGAACAGGGGGCACATATGCAGGGGCTTCTCTGTACTTTAAAGAGGTCAACCCTGAAATTAAATGTATTGTTGCTGATCCCATGGGTAGCGGTTTATATAGCTATGTGAAAACAGGTGAGATTCACACAGAAGGGGGTTCAATCACAGAAGGAATTGGCAATAGTCGTATTACAGCCAATATGCAGGGTGCACCCGCCGATGATGCTATTCAAATTGATGATCCTACCTGCGTTAAGATGATTTATCGGTTGCTTCATGAAGAAGGATTTTTCATGGGTGGTTCCGTTGGGATTAATGTCGCTGCTGCTTACAATTTAGCGAAACAAATGGGACCAGGTCACACGATTGTTACTGTCTTGTGTGATAGTGGAACTCGTTACCAATCTCGTTTATATAACAAGCAATGGTTGGCAGAAAAAGGCTTGTTATCAGGAGTAGAACAATATTTTTAGATCAAATAATCCGTAGGGGTAAGCGGTGGTTTGCCTCTACCCCAATGAGCAGTGATCAATAAACTAATAACTAATGACTAATCCTCGGCAAGTGGCGTTTAATGCGCTGTATGATGTGATTTTAAAAGGGGCGTATGCAGAAGTTGCGCTCGATCGCGCTTTATCTCAAGTAACCCTCTCTGCTCAAGATTATGGCTTAGTCAGTGAGTTACTCTATGGAATCGTTCGCCGACGACGAACCCTAGACACCCTGATTGATCAATTTGCCAGTAAGCCTGCTTTGCAGCAACCGCCAAAACTACGCTTAATTCTGCAACTGGGCTTGTATCAACTACGTTACTTAAATCAAGTTCCTCCCTCTGCAGCCGTAGATACGAGCGTGGAATTGGCGAAACAAAATGGTTTAGGGAAACTTTCCAGAGTTGTCAATGGAATTTTACGGCAATATATTCGTCAACAAGATCAAAATGGCGATCCCTTACAGTTACCGGATGAGACAATTCAAAAACTTGGTATTCAGCACAGTTTTCCAGACTGGTTAATTCAACTGTGGTGCGATGAGTTGGGAGAAGCAACCGCCGATCAACTGGGAAACTGGTTTAATCAGTCTCCAACGATAGATTTAAGGATTAATCCCTTAAAAACGACCCGAGAAATGGTTGAAAAAGCCCTCGCTGAAGAAAACATTGCTTATTCCAGGCTTCCTTATGTTCCTTTCGGAATCAGACTCCCTTCAGGGGTTGGGAAAATCGAACAATTACCAGGGTTTACTGAGGGTTGGTGGACGGTTCAAGATTTTAGTGCACAGTTAGTGAGTTATTTATTATCGCCACAAGCAGGAGAAACCATTATTGATGCTTGTGCAGCCCCTGGGGGAAAAACTACCCATATTGCCGAATTAATGGGGGATGAAGGAAAAATTTGGGCCTGCGATCGCGCGGAAAGTCGTTTGAAAAAAGTCACCCAAAATGCCCAACGTTTGCAATTAAAATCGATCCATACTTGCATTGGTGATGCGCGAGATCTTTCTCAATTTGAAAATAGTGCGGATCGGGTTCTCATTGATGCCCCTTGTTCGGGTTTAGGAACCTTACACCGACGGGCTGATTTGCGCTGGCGACAAACGCCAGAAAATCTCGTTCAGTTGGCAAAATTACAGCAGGAAATCTTAACGGAAACTGCCACTTGGGTGAAACCAAATGGGGTTTTAGTGTACGCTACTTGTACCTTAGATCCCTTGGAAAATGAAGATGTCATTCAAGCCTTTTTAACCAATCATCCCCAATGGGAAATTGAATCGCCTCCCGAAACATTTCCCGCCCCTTCTCTGGTATCACCCTCAGGGGGGTTAAAAGTCATCCCCACTGAACACAATAGCGATGGTTTCTTTATGGTGCGATTGACTAGACGTAGTAATAGCAGTTCTTAATCACTAATCGCTGCTTGCCAGATCGCTAATCCCCCACCCCGTCCTCGTGCTGCAATATAACTGTCTTCAATGACAAAATACCGGAAAAAGGCTTGTTTTTTAATCGGTTCTTGATAAAACTGATCAAAGCTATCTTGACCACCTCGAATATTACCAGAATAAATGACTTTTCCGCCAATTTGGAGCTTTAAACTCATAAAATCAAAGGCTAATAGTTTTTGTTTCGGGAAAAACTTTGTTGGTCCTGATAAGCTGAAGGTTAAACCAGCAATACTCACTGAATTTTCCACATAACCTGCTTCGGCATCACTCAGGCTAAGATCAGAGTTGCGCTGATACGATAAATGGATTTTGATCCAATTGGGTAAATAACGCCCTGCACCCAACATGATTCCCGCCCGTTGGCGCGTCTTTTTTGTACCTGTAATAAAGCATAACTGCCACTTTCCTAGCAATTTTTTATAGGAAACGGTCGCTGTTGCTTTTTTCCCAACTTTTTCTAAATTCACTAAAGCTTTAACGACTGCTTCTGGTTGAGGGCGAGAGGATTTGCTTTCCTCAATTGCAGCCTCAATGATAGCTTGATCGGAAGAGAGATGGGGGGAGGTTCGGGTAACTTTGGCTTGATCATTCATGGCAAGAAAAATTAACGGTGGGTTGGTTGAGACAATCTTGTAACAAAAAATACTACTTTAGATTCTAGAAAAAGGACAAAGCAGTGTGATGAACTAGGCTTTAACTTTAACTTAAATTGAGAACGGAGCATTTCATGTCCATTTCTTTCCCCACGGCAAACCGTGAACGTTTTGATGTGTCTCAACGGCTGAAGATTGATGATTTAAGTGATCCGACAGTAACCACTTCAGCCAATGATGGTTCAGATTTGATTGCAGGGTTAACCCAAGACCAAAAGAGCATTCCCTGCCATTATCTTTATGATGATCGCGGTTCAGAAATTTTTGAACAAATTTGTGAGTTACCGGAATATTATCCCACCCGCACCGAAGCACAGATTTTAAGAGAAAACGGCAGCGCGATCGCGCAAACAACCGGAAACTGTGAACTTATTGAACTCGGAAGCGGAAGTTCCACTAAAACGCGCCTTTTATTCGATGCCTATCAATCCGTGGGAGAACACCTGTATTACGTTCCCATTGATGTTAGTGCGGGAATGTTAGAAGCGAGTGCGAAACAACTTTTAGCGGATTACCCCAGTTTAGAGATTCATGGGTTAATTGGTACTTATCAACAAGCCTTACAACATCTTCCCCCTTCTCCCACATCAAAGCGCATGGTGTTCTTTTTAGGGAGTTCTCTGGGCAATTTTTTACCGAAACAATGTCAAGAAATTTTCCGAGATGTTAAAAAAGCCCTGCAACCGGGAGATTATTTTTTATTAGGATTAGATTTACAAAAATCAAAAGATATTTTAGAACCTGCCTATAACGATAGCCAAGGAGTGACTGCCGAATTTAATTATAATTTACTCGATCACTTAAATCGTCGTTTCCAAGGGAACTTTAACCGTCAGCATTTCCAACATTGGACATTTTATAATTCTGAATTGGGACAAATTGAAACTTATCTCCGTTCGACAAAACCGCAAACCGTAGAATTAAAAGCTCTGAATTTAATGGTAGAATTTAGGGAAGGAGAAACCATTCATACAGAAATTTCTCGTAAGTTTAATTTGCAGGAAATGGAACAAGAATTAGCACAAGCGGGTTTACCCATTATCCAGACTTGGAGAGATGTTCAAGATTGGTTTGCACTTGTTTTATGTCAAGCAACTGATGCCAATTAAAATCAGCTAGAGATTGCTAAATTAGGGAGTAGGGCTTTTATTGTTGACCCTACTCTGAAGATAAATGATCCTTTTGTATGAAAAAAGTGTTTTCCAGTAAGTTCAATTAAGAATAAAGCAGTTTTCCTAGCGATTCAAGCAAAAAAACAACTCTAATTCCCAAGAAACTCAGCAATTTTAGTGGCTGCTTCTTCTAATTTGACAGCATCCCGCACTAATGCCATACGCACGTACCCTTCCCCAGCTTGACCAAAGCCAGAGCCAGGAGCAACAGCAACTCCTGTCGCTTCTACTAACTGTGTCCCAAAGTCCATAGAGTTTCCTTGCCAAGACTCAGGGAGTTTTGCCCATAAATACATTGTGGCTGCGGGTGTCGGGACATGCCAACCGATGTCGTTTAACGCTCTGACAAAAACATCTCGGCGGTGTTCAAAGGTATCAACCGTTTTCTGGATGCTTTCTTGGGGACCAGTTAACGCCGCGATCGCGCCGTTTAAAATGCCTTGATACTGATTAAAATCGATCACTGCTTTCACTTGTCGCAAGCCCCGAATCAACTCTGGATTGCCCACAGCAAAAGCAATGCGAAATCCACCCATATTATAGGACTTAGAGAAGGTGAAAAACTCAATGGAAATTTCTTTGGCGCGATCGGCTTGTAAAACAGAGGGAGCAGCAGGAGATCCTGAGAAAACCATATCGCCATAAGGAAAATCATGCACCAGCGCGATCGTGTTCTCTTTGCAAAACTGGACGGCTTCTTCAAAAAAAGATAAAGGGGCGAGAGCAGTTGTAGGATTATGAGGATAACTCAGTACCATCATTTTCGCTTTTTCCCGCACCTCTGAGGGAATATCGTCAAATACTGGTAAAAATTGATTCTCAGCCAGAGTCGGCAACCAATAAATGTCCCCCCCTGCCAAATGAATCCCCCCAGAATGAGAGGGATAACTGGGGTCTTGTAGCAGGGCAATATCCCCTGGATTGAGTAAAGCTAAGGGTAAATGCGCCGTTCCCTCCTGACAGCCAATTAGGGTCAGCACTTCTGTTTCCGGGTCAACCGCAACCCCATATTTTTTTTCATACCACGTTGCTACCGCTTCCCGAAACGGTTGGGTACTATGAAACAGCGCGTAACCATGGGTACTGGGATCATCAAGAGAAGTCTTAATCGCCTCTAACACATGATTCCCGGCGGGCAAATCGGATGAACCCAAAGAGAGATCAATAATCTCTTTACCCGCAGCTTTAGCTCTCGCTTTTGCCGAGTCCATGTCAGCAAAAACATTGCGACGTAAGGGTTGGAGGCGTTGAGCAAATTTTATCATTGGTTATTCGTTCTTTGTTCTTTGTTATTGGTTTTCCCTCTCCCCATCCTTACCGAGGAAGTCACACTTCTGACTGAAAATAATTCACCCCCAACTCCCCCTCATTTCTAAAGATGCTGATCAAGGTTTGCTTTTAACTTATCTTTTGTAAT
This sequence comes from Halothece sp. Uz-M2-17, assembly GCA_031580825.1. Taxonomy (GTDB): domain Bacteria; phylum Cyanobacteriota; class Cyanobacteriia; order Cyanobacteriales; family Rubidibacteraceae; genus Halothece. Next base: position 108 of record JAVLCL010000018.1, on the reverse strand, counting down.
CGAACCCTCGTGAGACCATTGAACATCACCATTTTGAATTAATCTCAGTGCAGGAACGCCTTCGACTTGATAGGTTTTTACCGCTTCTGGGTTGGGATCAACTTCTAG
>JAVLCL010000017.1:0-16001 GCA_031580825.1 Halothece sp. Uz-M2-17 | reverse complement strand
CTTTAAGGCGAAAGACTCGTTCGAGATAATCATTACCAAATTTCGCGATCGCGCTTTGTAAGTCCGCTTTACCATAGTCTTCAGGCAAGCATTCCACAACTGCGGTTAAGTCTCTTCCTTCCGAATCTACATATTTCTCTGCATCCGCTTGTGCGGGATGGCTGGTCACGGTTTGGACTAAGGCAAAACCAAGGACAAAAGCAATCAGGAGGGCGCGTTTGAGTTGTTTCCAGAGGGGATGAGTGACCATAGTAATTAAGATTTGTAACGTTTCTATTGCTATTGCAACAAAAATAAACTATTTCTTCCTCTCTCATGAGGAATGTTTCTGTATATTAGTCATTAGTTACTGGTCACTGATCACTGCTAGAAAGTGGGACGCATTCGGCGACCAGTGACATATTCTTGAGTGGCGGACTGGCTTGGACGTTGGAAAATAATTTCCGTGCGGTCATATTCCACTAAGCGTCCACATTTTTGTTCTTCCCCATCAACATCAAAAAAGGCAACGTGATCGCAGACCAGTGAGGCTTGTTTAAGGTTGTGAGTGACAATAATCAAGGTATAGTCCTTTTGTAGTTCTCGAATCAACTCTTCCACCCGTCCTGTAGAAATGGGATCTAAAGCAGAACAGGGTTCATCCATTAAAATCACTTCCGGTTGCAGCGCGATCGCGCGAGCAATGCAAAGTCGTTGTTGTTGTCCGCCAGAAAGGGTGAGAGCATTTTTTTTCAAGCGATCTTTCACTTCATCCCATAACCCCACCTGACGCAGGGAATACTCTACCAACTCATCCTTATCCCCACGATAGCCATTCACTTTTAAGCCCACGGCAATATTATTATAAATCGACTTCGGAAAGGGATTGGGACGCTGAAAAACCATCCCTACTTGTTGTCTTAAAGTAACCGGATTAATATCTTCATCATTAATATTCCTACCATTTAGAGTAATTAACCCTGTTACTTTTGCTCCTTTTACCAAATCATTTAAACGATTAAAACTGCGTAAAAGGGTACTTTTCCCACAGCCAGACGGACCAATTAAACCAACAACATTATGGCGAGGAATTTCTAAGTTAATATTTTTGAGAGCACATTGCCCACTGTAATAAATTGAGACATTACTCGCTTGTAAAACAATATCCTGTGGTTTGCGGATTGATGAAGATTGCATAATTATCACCGATTTTATTATTATAGCGTTTTGTAATCTGTCGAGAAGAGTAATTAGTTACCAGTTGGCAAAGAACAAAAATTTAGAATGTATTTCATGAAAGTAAAAACTCCTATAACTTATGTCAATTCTCGACGATAAAATTCTCTTAAAAACACTGCTCCAATATTTAATGATAAAACTAAAATAATTAAAACAATTGTTGCAGCAGCAGCATTATTCTGAACTTCTATATCAGCTTCTTGTAACCAATAAAAAATTTGTACCGGTAACGCAGTGTATTGACTTTGTAAGTCGGGCAAAAAACGCACGGAAGCAGCAGCCCCAACTGCAATTAAAGCTGCAGTTTCTCCTACGGCTCGGGAAAGGGCAAGCAAAACGCCGGTTAACAAGCCAGGTAGTGCAGCCGGAACAACCAAATGACGGAGCATTTGTCCTTTTGTCATCCCAACCGCAGAACCCCCTTGTCGGATACTCTCTGGAATATCCCGCAGAGCAGAGCGACTACCAATAATAACCGTCGGTAAAACAATTACGGTCAAGGTTAACGCTGCAGCGAGAATGGTTCCCCCGCTTGTAATCGGTTTTAAGAAGCGTACAAATAACTCTAACCCTAACAAGCCATAAATAATCGAAGGAACCGCAGCTAAATTGGCAATATTAATTTCAATGAAACGACTGAGCCAATTATCCGAGTAATATTCCTCCAAATAAATGGCAGCCCCAACGCCAATGGGAATCACAAAAATAGCAGTTAAAACAAACAGCCAAATGGTTCCCATTAAGGGGGCTAAAATCCCGGATTCATCTGCTTTACGAGAGGCAAAACTGGTGAGAAATTGCCAGTCAATTTGCGGTAACCCTCGTTGTGCTAAATCAAAAAAGAGCGCCAGAAGCACAATAATACCGGTAAAAGCAGCCAAAAAGGCTAAGATCCGAAAGGCTTCTTCTCGCCATAAGCGATAAGGTTGCGGAGCCATATTCTCTTGGAGATTTTTGGTGCGCTCCCCTAGAGTTTTCGTAAAAGCAATCTCTTCAGCTTTGCTTCGGGTTGAGGTTTCTCTCTCTGAAGACTCCGCTTTTGGGGTTAAAATGCCAGAGATTTCTTTTTGACTGCGACGGGTTAACCAATTCCCAAAACTATTGAGAGTAAGAGTAATAATGAATAGAACAGTCCCCACTGTGAAAATCGTTTTGAAGGCAGTTGAACCAAAGTTCACGGTTCCCAAGCTCATTTGAATAATGAATGCTGTCATCGTTTCTACGGGAACAAAGGGATTGAGGGTTAACTGTGGATTTTGCCCCGCAGCAATTGCAACAATCATCGTTTCCCCGAGAGCCTGAGAAACTGCAAGGGTAATTGAGGCAATAATACCGGGAAAGGCAGCCGGAATTAGAATTTTGATGATCATCTCGCTCTTAGTAAACCCTAGAGCATACGCGCCATCCCGAATTGTTTTCGGAACATTGCGCAGGGCTTCTTCACTTAATGAGGAAATGGTTGGTGTAATCAAAATACCGACAATAATGCCAGCACTGAGGGCGTTAAATGCTGAGAGGTCAGGAAAAAAGTTTTTAAGGAAAGGGGTAAAAAATAAGAGAGCAAAATAACCAAAAACCACCGTTGGAATCCCACTGAGGGCTTCGAGTGCTGGTTTCAGGAAACGTCGAATAGTCGGTGTCGCATATTCTGCTAAATACACCGCGCCAAGGACACCAATGGGAATCGCAGTGAAGGCAGCAATCACACTGACCATAAAGGTTGCACTGGCTAACACCCAAATTCCATATTGAGCATTGGAAGCAAACATGGGAGTCCATTGGGTGTCGGTTAAAAATTGCCACAGCGGAACATCTTGGAAAAATAAAAATGTTTCCAACAGGAGAATAATACTGATGGCGAGGGTAATTAAAATCGGAATTGAACCAAAAACAGCTAGTGCTCGTTGTGACCACTGTTCGATAGTCAATGTTCTTTTTAGGTTTCGTTCCCAAAAACGCCCTTGAGATTCGATGTCAGCTTGGTTACTACTCATCCTAATATGAAATTCATTAATTCATGCTACACATAGACGACACGGGATGATCCTCACCCTCTCCCCTCGATTAATTTGTCGCAAATATCGATCAATTGGATATAAGGTGAGGGTGACGACTCACTATTAATGGGACCGTTGTATAATCCCATGTCACGATATCTTGTCAGTTTAAATATAAGATTACAACTGAGTTAAGTTTCGGTAAATTTCCTTGTTTTTGCCACAAGTCATCCGTACTCTACTGTGAGACGACGGCGCCTGCGGATGACTGTTGCTCAATTGTCACTATCGTGCTAAGAACTCAGGTTAAGACATTCCACAATGTTGCAACTCACCTATACCTTACTATTGCCCGTTGCCTATTTCCTAGTGCTATATCAGTAATTTCTGTCCGGAGTCCTTAATGTTTGACACAATGTCGTATAGAATTAACAATGTTGATTTGAAGTTACGTTGCTTTAATTTAGTTAAAATAATGAAAAAACTTGGTTTAATTCTCTCTACCCTCCTTTTCGCGATCGCGACTTTTGTTTTTAACGTTAACCCAGCCCAAGCAGAAACCTATCAAGTCAAAATGGGGGCTGATAGTGGACAGTTAAAATATGTTCCCGAAAAACTGACTGTTAAACCCGGCGACAGCGTTGAATTTGTCATGAATAAACTTGCTCCCCACAACGTTGTCTTTGATCCCAGCGATGTTCCCAGCGGTGCCAAGTCCTTAGCAAGTTCCTTAAGTGCGAATAAACTTTTATTCTCTCCTGGACAAAGCTACACGGTAACTTTCCCTGAAGATGCACCAAAAGGTGAGTATGGCTACTACTGTCAGCCCCACCGTGGTGCAGGAATGAACGGAAAAATCATCGTTGAATAGAGTATTCAACCGCTAAAGTCCCTAATTGCACTGGTCTCAGTGGATTAGGGACTTATTTTATAAAAATCATCCCATCAGGACAGTGAGTTAAAGAATTGTTAAGCTAAAATGCAATTGCAATATCAATCGTGCTCAAAACGAGCCGATAAATTTTGCAATCATCACTTTTTCAAGTTTTAGCGTCCTCAATACTATAGGTAATTTTAGACAATGAAACCCATTCAAACTGTCCTCACGCTCTTATTAGCCGTTACCCTCTTATTAGGTGGCTGTGCTGGTTCTAGTGAAGCCAAAAGCCCTGACGCTCAAACTGCTCCCACTGAGGAAACTGTACAAACCCAAGAAACTGCTGAACCTACTGTAGAAGAAGAAACAACTGCTTCGGAAGCAGAAGAAACTGCTGAGCCGGAAGAAATGGCTGCAGATGTCAAGGAAGAAGGTAGCCCGACTGGGGGAGAAACGTATCAAGTAAAAATGGGGTCTGACAGCGGACAACTACAATATGTTCCCTCAAAACTAACCATTCATCCTGGTGATACGGTTGAATTTGTCATGAACAAACTGGCTCCCCATAATGTTGTGTTTGATAGCAATGGTGTTCCCAGTGGTGCGAAAGCCCTAGCAAGCTCTCTCAGCAAAAATAAACTTTTATCGGGTGCTGGAGAAACTCATACGGTTACATTTCCTGAAGATGCTCCAAAAGGAGAATATAACTATTACTGTCAGCCTCACCGTGGCGCAGGGATGAACGGAAAAATCATTGTTGAATAATCACTTCCACTGACACAGTGAGTAAATAAAGACTCCCTGCTTTCCAGCTAATGCGAGGAAGTGGGGAGTTAAATTTGTAACTAACTTTTGTTAGAAAAAAAACGACGGACTTGCGCGATCGCGTAATCTCGATTTAACTTAGAAATCACATCCAGTGTAATGCCTTTCGGGCAAACCGCTTGGCATTCTCCAAAGTTGCTACAGTTGCCAAAGCCTAAGCGATCCATGGTTTCTATCATATTCAGCACGCGCTGATCTTTTTCCGGTTGTCCTTGAGGAAGACTATTGAGATGAGCATTTTTTGCGCCCACAAACAACATCGCTGAAGCATTTTTACAAGTTGCCACACACGCCCCACAAGCAATGCAAGCTGCTGCATCCATCGCCTCATCAGCAACTGCTTTCGGAATTGGTGTTTCATTGGCTTCGGGTGCACTTCCGGTGCGGGCGGTAATAAAGCCCCCTGCTTGAATTAACTCATCAAATGCAGCGCGATCAACAACTAAATCTTTAATCACCGGAAACGGTTTTGCTCGCCAAGGTTCAATGGTAATCGTATCCCCATCGTTAAAGTGGCGCATATAAAGTTGACAAGCGGTGGTTTCCTTTTCCGCGCCTTGAGGAATACCATTAATGGTCATTGCACAACTACCACAAATCCCTTCTCGACAGTCATGATCAAAGGCAACGGGATCTTCCCCTTGCGTTAGAAGTTGCTCATTAAGAAGGTCTAACATTTCTAAAAATGAGCTATCTGGAGAAATATTCTCTAGTTCATAACTCACTATTTTTCCGTTTGTGTCGGAGTTAGGCTGTCGCCAAATATTTAATTTGATCTGCATTGTTGACTGGATTAGAATATCAGATTCTAGAATAGCGCGATCGTCACTACAACCAGCACTCAATTGAAGTATTAATTAATGGCAGAAATTGATAACTCTTTATTTAAAGAATACGTTTGGGAGTGAGTAAAGGTAATCATTAAGCCAGTCTTGTCCCATTTGAAATGCACTTCTTAAGTATAACCCGTGCCTAGTTTTACTGTGACAAAAGATTGTTTATGGTACAGATTTTAAACTCTATTTAATCATATTTCCCGCACATAAGAAGTTATTAAAAGTCACATCAGAAAAACGTATTCAAAGTAAGTTAAAATAAGAGGTGTTATTATTAGTAGTAGCTTGAAATTGTCTGATGTGATTGAATTAATAAGAAATAAAATACTGCAAAATTAAATATTTCAGGAGCAGCTTATGAAATCTCAATTAATTGCTTTATTTCTAATTGGAGCACTTTTTTCTCTAACAGCTTGTAATCCCCCAACAACAGAACAAACACCTCCTCCTGAACAAGAGGAAACACCAACCGAGGAGCCTGAAGATTCTGAGATGCCTCAAGAAGAATCCAATGGAGAATCTTCTGAGGGATAGTCTCGGATGAAATCCACTTGTAGTTACTACAAATTACTGATTTAAAAATTCTCCTACCCCCTTTCATCAGTAGGGCTGTTTCATTCTATTTTTTTGTCTGTTCGGCGATGTTATACCACTTTTAACAAAGAAGGACTACCTTGTAGGGTGGGCAGTGCCACCCTACTGCTCTTTAGAAGTTTTGATTGTTTAATAGTAAGCGCGATCGCGCTTTAATGTTACTAGGATATCAGATTTTAATGGCAAGCCAAAATGAGAGTAAGTAACCACCAATGATAGCAATAAAATAACCTAATACTAAAACAAAGATAGATTTTAATGCTTGGAAACAACCTTCAGGATCAGTTATTTCAGTTTTGTTTTCTTGACGAGATAATAAGGACGTTATCGCTAAAAAAGCTCCAACCCAAATCAATGCAACAATCAGACTTGATAGATTAACGAATAAACCTGCAACTATTCCTGATCCGATTTCAATCAGAATATTTTGTGAACTCATAGAGAGCCAATAGACACATCATTCTTCTGTCAATTGAATTAGTATTTCTAATCATAAAAGACTATTTGATATCAACCATTGAAATTCTAATATTTTTACTTATACGATCGCGTGGAGAAATTGACCTCCTCATAAACTAAAGGTTCTTTTTGCAACGTAGGTTCTTTTGCTTCTCCTTGATATTCCCAAACGCCAACAAACGCATAATGACGATCGCGCCCTCTAATTCCCTGAGTTAAGCGCGATGTCAATCAAATCAACCAAAGATGAAAAATTACTATAGAGGAATCCAAGCTGTTTGATCAATCCACTCCTCAGCTTCACTTAACTCCCAGATGAGAGCTAATTCTTCAGTCAAAAGTCCCACAGAGGTTCTAGGACGTATCCACAGCAATCCCCAAATCTGTCTCTGTGCAGACCAATGATCTTCGAGATGCTTGGGCATACTGCGACGGTTATCTGTCACCAGAATTCGCTGTCTAGATTCTAAATACAACAAAATTTCTGGGTCTGGAGTTCCCAAGGCGGGAGCGCCGATTTGACCAACCCGCAAAATATCAATTTCTGGGTGACGACGTTGTAACGCGATAATTGTTCGTGGGGTAGGTTTTCATCTAGCAAAAACTTGATTTTCACCTTCGTTAATGGTTTTTTGACGCTGTGCTTTTTTGCTTCTCAAACGATCAATCACAGGCGAAGTAGTATCATTGCAAAAGGCTTGATAACGCTGTTCTTGCCACTGCGAAAGGCGCTTGAGATAAGCATCTATTTGCAATCGGTTGCGATGGTAGTAGGTGATTGTGGCATAAATGACTTCCAAACTGAGAGTGTTTAGCTCCCCCTGAATTTCTTCTGGGGTATAACCGTCAAGATAATAACTTAAAACATTATCAATCCCGACGCGATGCCCTTTAAGGCGAATATCATCTTCACTGACAAATTCAAAGTAATCTTCTAGCTGCATGGAATCTTTTGGTGTTTTTTCTCTTCTTACGTCTAAGATAGGATATTTTTCTATTCTTTGAATTATTACGAGAGTCAAACTATGTTGAAGTTCTTTAAAGAGACTATCATCATCAACAAACTATGACTGGGGGGATTATTTTAATAGTTGGAGTTGTCTTATTTGCATTAGATAAAAATAAAGAATAAAACCAGACAATTAAACTGATAGCATTATCATTTTTTCGACTTACTTATACGATCGCGTGGAGAATTTAACCTCCTCATAAACCAAAGGTTCTTTTTGTAACGTTGGTTCTTTTGCTTCCCCTTGATATTCCCAAACGCCAACAAACGCATAATCCTCATCATTCCGTTTCGCTTCACCAGAAGAGAGAAAACCGCTTTTCACTTCCTCATCGTCTTCGGTGAATTGATGTTCAACGCGAAAATGACTCCCACAAGATTCTTCCCGCATCAGCGCATCGCGACACATTAACGCGCCAAACTCAATAAAATCAGCGACACGCCCCGCCCGTTCTAATTCTTGATTGATACTGTTTTCAGTTCCGACCACTTTCACAGTTTGCCAAAACTCTTCCCGAAGTGCAGCAATATCGCTAAGGGCTTGTTTTAATCCCTCTTGAGAGCGACTCATTCCGCATTGATTCCACATAATCTCACCGATTTGTTTATGGAAGTAGCGGGGGCTAGCTTTTCCTGTTGTTTGATTTGCAAGTAGGCGTTTAATTTTGTCTTGGGCTGCTTTTTCTGCAATGTCAAACGCTGGCGCATCAGTTTTGACGTTTCCCGCACCGGATAAGCCGACGGTTCCTGCAAGATAATGACCAATGGTGTAAGGTAAAACAAAGTAACCATCCGCTAACCCTTGCATTAGGGCGGATGCGCCGAGACGGTTTGCACCATGATCGGAAAAGTTTGCTTCTCCTGCGACAAAAAGTCCAGGGAGATTACTTTGTAAGTTATAGTCCACCCACAGACCGCCCATGGTGTAGTGAACCGCCGGATAAATCATCATCGGCGTTTGATAGGGGTTATCGCCAGTGATGCGGTTGTAGATATCAAAGAGGTTTCCGTAACGCTCAGAGATGGTTTTTTCCCCAATACGGGAAATCGCATCCCGAAAGTCTAAAAATACCCCAAAGCCTGTGGGGGCAACCCCTCGCCCTTGGTCACACACTTCTTTGGCAGCACGAGAAGCAATGTCACGGGGGGCAAGATTACCGAAACTGGGATATTTTCGTTCGAGATAGTAATCTCTTGCTTCTTCTGGGACATCATTGGGAGACAGTTCACCTTTGCGGATTTGCAGCGCGATCGCGCGATCGTTCGGAACCCAAATCCGTCCATCATTGCGTAGCGATTCTGACATCAACGTTAATTTTGATTGATGATCCCCCTGCACCGGAATACAAGTGGGATGAATCTGAGTATAACAAGGATTGGCAAACCCCGCCCCTTGACGATAAGCCCGATACGCAGCGGTGACATTACAGCCTTGGGCATTCGTAGAAAGGAAATAAACATTGCCATAGCCTCCCGTACTCAGCACCACACAATCACCCGCCCAACGTTCGATTTCACCCGTTACAAGATTGCGGGTAATAATCCCTTTTGCTTCTCCATCCACCACCACCAACTCCAGCATTTCATGGCGGTTATACATTTTCACCTGTCCCGCAGCAATTTGACGACTTAATTGCTGATACGCTGCGAGTAAAAGCTGTTGTCCGGTTTGTCCCCGTGCATAAAACGTCCGACTGACTTGCGCCCCCCCAAAAGACCGATTGGCGAGTAATCCCCCATATTCCCTCGCAAAAGGGACACCTTGGGCGACCATTTGATCAATAATATTCACACTAACTTGGGCTAAGCGATAGACATTGGCTTCTCGGGAACGATAATCACCCCCTTTAATTGTGTCGTAAAATAACCGATAAACCGAATCCCCATCATTTTGATAATTCTTCGCTGCATTAATCCCCCCTTGGGCTGCAATAGAGTGGGCGCGACGAGGACTATCCTGATAGCAAAAGCAACTGACTTGATAGCCCATTTCCGCTAAAGATGCAGCAGCAGACGATCCCGCTAACCCTGTTCCCACAACCAGAATGTGATATTTCCGTTTGTTAGACGGATTCACTAACTTCAGATTAAACTTGTGATTGTCCCATTTATCGGCAAGAGAACCGCTGGGAATATTAGATTCTAATCTCATTTTTGTTCTTGATTTTTGGTGATTTGTTCATCACTGGTCACTGTAATCAATCGTAATTGTTCCCTTCCCATCCCAATCTTGAATTTGGGTTAAAACCGTTTTTGCTTGGACCAGTTGAATATCTGTTGTTTCAGCAACCAAAACGAAAGAAGGAATCGACGCAAAGCCAATAAAAATCACAATGCTATAAACTAAGGCGAAGCGATTTAACCAGTAACGAGTGTGCTCATTTCGTAAGCCTAAACTTTGAAAAAGACTGCTTGCACCATGAGATAAATGCCAGCATAATAAGCCCATACCAATGATATAAAACAGCGACACATACCAAAATTGACTGGAAAAACCGTAGATCATCATGGCGTACACATCCTGAGTCAGATGATTACCAAGGGAATACATGAGTTGTCTAAATTCTGGGTGTACCGTCTGAATTGTAAAGTGGAGGAGATGAAAGATAATGTAGATCAGGACAACACCGCCACTGTGGATCATGTAGCGAGAAGCACGACTGGCTTGTATCCATTGGTTATTAACATAGCCCACAGGACGAGCAGCTTTATTTTCTAGTTTGAGGATGATTGCCATCCAGATATGAACTCCGATCATTACTAACAATCCGATGCGAAGTCCCCATAAAATTTCTCTGGGTAGAATATTATGGAGAAAATAGGCATATTCGTTAATGTCTTGCGGGGATAAAAAGATTTGTAAGTTCCCTAGCAAATGTCCAAAAACAAAAATGACCATCCCTAAACCTGTGATCGCCATTAAGTATTTTTTAATCAGGGAAGGAATTTTCCGAGAAGTAACAGCAGTCATGAAAATTAGTGTATTTTCAGATTGAAAATAATCCTATTATATTAGATTTAAGACAATGATCAATTCTGTCATTGCAGTCCTTTCTCCTATCCCTTGGTCTGAGGTTGCAGGTCGCTTAATCCTTGCTGTTGTTTTGGGAGGAATTATTGGCTGGGATCGAGAATTTGAAAGCAAATCAGCAGGTCTGCGAACCAATATGCTGGTGAGCTTAGCAGCAGCTTTAGTGATTTTAGGGGGGCTACAAAGTGGGATGGGTCAACAAGATCAAAGTTTAATTGGACGCAGTATTCAGGGGATTTTAACGGGTGTGGGATTTGTTGGTGCCGGGGCAATTCTACAACGGAATAAAGTCCATGGACTGACCACAGCCACTGCAATTTGGATTTCTTCTGTCTTAGGAATTGTTAGTGGCTTAGGACTTTGGGAATTGGGTTTAATGGGGTTAGGATTGACGATGATGATTTTACGAGTGATCAAACGATTAGAACAATAAATATTCGGCAGTTGTTAAGGGTAGGGATTATCAAGAAAGCGCGATCAAAAAATAATCAAATGATCAGTTTTTTTGATCCTTAATAACAATTAAAATTAATCGGGCAACTTCTTGTTTTTATTCAACTTGAGAAATAGTAAACTCATTCTGTCCAAGTAAATTAATCTTTTCCCTCTGGATAGTTATAGAAGGGGAATAGCTGGGCTAAAATTTGGACCAATAGTATTACCACAATTCCTCAAATTAGTTGTTAGAATTAGCTTAGACTGTATTTCAACCTAATTGATCCAACCATGGCTACTTTCTCTTCCGAACAAAAACGCCGTATTTTTGACCACTTAAATCAAACCTCAGGCTTTCTTTCCAATCAAGATAAAAGTTCTAATGAAATGAGTTCCCGTAAAAAACGAATTATGGAACATATTGACAGAACTCGCGGTTAAATTTCTTTTATTTTTCCTTATCTTTCGGGGTGCGCGGTGAAGCACTCCGATTTGGATCTAAAATACGATTAATCTGGCGCAATTGGTCAGCCGTTCCCATACAAAAGAGTAAGTCTCCTGCTTGTAAAACTTCATCGGCTGTTGGACCGCCAATTAAGGTTCCATCAGCACGGCGAATGGCGAGGACTAAAGCTCCCGATTTCGACCTTAATCGCGCCTGACTTAAAGTTTGTCCGACACAAGGACACCTTGAGGGATCAAGAAGAAATTCTTCAATATAAAAAGAGCCTTCGGTTCCTGCTAAAATCCCATCCACAAAGTCCATTACTTGGGGACGGAGGGCAGCAGCAGCTAATCGTCTTGCGCCTGTAATATGGGGAGAAACCACCGCATCCGCCCCTGCCCGTTGCAGTTTTTGCACGGCTTCTTCGGTATTGGCTCGCGCGATCGCGCGTACTGTTGGATTTAAAGTTTTTCCTGATAAAATCGTGTAAAGGTTTTCTGCATCCGAACTTAACGCTGCAACCAGACAAACCGCATCTTTAATTTTGACTTCAACCAAAGTTTCATCTAAAGTGGCATCTCCTTCCAAGGCAAGATAGTTCGCATTGCGGGCAATTTCAACTTTTTCTGGGGATTTATCAATGACAATAAAAGGGATCGACTCCGCCTGAAACTCACGACAAATTTGTCGCCCCATGCGCCCAAAACCACAAACAATATAGTGTGAAGTCAATGAATCAATCAAACGTCTTCTTTGCCTCAGTTGAATCCCTTTTTGAAAATAGCCTTGAATAATGGCTTCCGTGAAACGATTCACGATATATCCTATGGTAATTAAACCGGCTGCAATCAAGCCAATGGTAAATAGCTTTGATCGTTCCGGTAAAGGACGGACTTCGGAAAAGCCCACTGTCGAGAGGGTAATCACAGTCATATACGCAGCTTCTGACCAACTCCACTGTTCAACAAAGTGATACCAAGCAGTCCCGACAAAAAAGACCCCTCCTAAAGTTATTCCTCCTCCTACTAACTGTTGCTGTAACCGTCGATAATTTTGGTCAAATGAATACATTGCTATTAATTTCCAGTGAGGGCGGATGAGAAAGCAACTGATAAGCTATAACGAATAACGAATCACCAAGAACAAATAACGAATTTAATGAGTCCAGAAACTGTTTTAGATCATTCTCAATCCACGTTTAACCCCCAACAGTTTGATCACTATGTAATGTCCACCTACGGACGCTTTCCGATCGCGATCGCGCAAGGAAAAGGCTGCACCCTTTGGGATACAGAGGGCAAAAGTTATTTAGACTTTGTTGCTGGTATTGCCACTTGTACCTTGGGTCATGCTCATCCCACCCTTATTAAAGCAGTCACCGAGCAAATTCAAAAATTGCATCATGTGTCTAACCTGTACTATATTCCTGAACAAGGGGAACTCGCCCAGTGGCTAGTGGAGCATTCTTGTGCCGATCGCGCATTTTTCTGCAATTCTGGGGCAGAAGCCAACGAAGCAGCAATTAAACTGGCGCGAAAATATGCTCATACCGTCCGTGGGATTGAAAATCCAATGATTCTCACCGCCCATTCCAGTTTTCACGGGCGCACTTTAGCCACGATTACAGCGACGGGACAACCCAAATATCAGAAAAACTTTGAACCCCTTGTGCCGGGATTTGCTTATGTTCCCTACAATGATATCAACGCCCTTGAAGAAGCAATTGCAGAGTATTCTCAACAGGGGATTGCTGCCATTTTAATTGAACCCTTGCAAGGAGAAGGGGGCGTTTGTCCCGGCGATTTAGAGTATTTTCTCCGCTTAAGAAAAATTTGTGATGAAACTGGAATCCTCTTAATTTTTGATGAAGTGCAAGTCGGAGTCGGACGCAGTGGGAAATATTGGGGCTATGAAAACTTAGGGATCGAACCCGATATCTTCACCAGCGCCAAAGGCTTAGCCGGAGGAATTCCCATGGGGGCGATGTTGTGTAAAGAATTTTGTCAAGTTTTTACTGGGGGGGATCATGCCAGCACCTTTGGTGGGAATCCTTTTGTATGTAGTGCAGCCTTAGCCGTTTTACAGACGTTGGAACAAGAGGATATTTTATCAAACGTTATTGCTCGGGGCGAACAAATGCGGAAACATCTCCGCGCGATCGCGCAAAAATTTCCCAATACCTTTACCGAGGTGCGGGGTTGGGGGTTAATTAACGGCTTACAAATTAATCTCGAAAGTGAACTGACCTCGATTACAATTGTAAAAGAAGCTATAGCACAAGGATTACTGGTTGCCCCAGCCGGTCCGAAAGTATTGCGATTCGTACCCCCGCTGATTATTTCTGCAGCAGAAATCGAAGCCGGTATGGAAACTTTACAGAGTGCAATTGAGTCAGTGCAGACTTAGGGTTTCCTTTTTCAAACGAATCCTCATTCTGGTTTTTCCTTGATCTGAAATTGATGAATTCATGCTACACATAGCATGGAAGTGCCTCTGTTCTCGATCAATTTCAATTTGTAGCCAACATTGATCAAGAAAGATATTAGCCCTGATTACAAATAAATAACAATGGATATTTCCCCACTGATTATTGCTCAAATTACCGACACTCATCTGCTAGCCTCATCCGAGGGGAAATTGCTCGGTTTACCCACTGCAAGATCATTAGCAGTGGTCATTGAGGAAATCCAAAACTTAATCCCTCAACCCCACTGTTTACTCTTAACCGGAGACCTCTCTCAAGACGAAACCCTCGCTTCTTACCAACGACTACATCAACAAATCAGCAAGCTCAATCTTCCAACATATTGGCTTCCAGGGAATCATGACCAAATCCATCTCATGGAAAAAGCCCTGACCAATCCTCCGATTTATGAAGATAAATCATTCTACTATCGCGGTTGGCAATTTATTCTCCTCAATTCTGCGGTACCAGGGCGAGTATATGGGTATCTGAAAGAAGAAACCCTGGCTTGGTTAGATAACGAACTGAAAAAAGCGGATCACAATCCAACCCTTGTGGCGCTACATCATCCCCCCTTCTTGGTCGATTGTCATTGGCTGGACAAAAGTACCTTGCAAAACCCAGAAGCCCTGTTTGAAGTCTTAGATCGCCATCGTCATGTTCGGTTAGTGTTGTTTGGTCATATCCATCAAGACTTTGAGCGCGATCGCGCAGGAGTCTGTTATTTAGGAACTCCTTCTAGTTCCATTCAGTTTAAGCCCAGTTCAGAAACCTTTGCCCTTGATGAAAAAAAGCCCGGATTTCGCCTCTTGTGGCTCTATCCCGATGGTAGCTTTGAAACCAAAGTGCAACGAGTGGCGTTTGATTATGATTTAGATTTGACTGCCAATGGCTATTAGTAATTGCTCAAGCCATAATTGATCAGGGATAATGAATCGGATACAACTATAAAAAAACGGATTCAATATAATTTCAACTTAAAATGACAGCAACCACTTCTTCTGGCAGCAAAATTGTTCGCATTGGGACACGCAAAAGTAATCTCGCCATGGTACAAACCCATTGGGTGCGGGATGAATTGCAAAAGCATTTCCCTGATTACCAATTTGAAATTGAGGCGATGAGTACCCAAGGCGATAAAATTCTCGATGTTGCCCTCTCCAAAATTGGCGATAAAGGGTTATTTACCAAAGAATTAGAGTTAGGATTACTCAATCAAGATGTCGATTTAGCCGTTCATTCCCTCAAAGATTTACCCACCCAATTGCCAGAAGGATTAATGTTAGGCTGTGTCACCAGTCGCGAGAATCCTGCTGATGCTTTAGTATTAAATGAAAAGTATCAGGGCTATACGATCCAAACCCTCCCCGAAGGCGCGGTGGTCGGAACCTCTTCTCTTCGTCGTTTGGCGCAACTGCGCTATCATTACCCCTATTTGGAATTTAAAGATGTGCGGGGCAATCTCAACACGCGCTTGAAAAAATTAGATAATGGGGAATATGATGCGTTAGTGCTTGCTGTTGCAGGACTACAACGCTTAGGAATGGGCGATCGCGTTTCGCAAGCGATTCCCAGTGAAGTGTCTCTTCATGCCGTGGGACAGGGCGCGTTAGGAATTGAATGTCGCGAAGGGGATACTCGGATTTTAGACTTGTTAAAAGCGATCGAAGACCCAGACACGCGCGATCGTACCCTTGCCGAACGGTCTTTTCTCCGTGAATTAGAAGGCGGGTGTCAAGTCCCCATCGGCGTAAATAGTGTGATTGCAGGGGAGCAGTTAACCTTAACCGGAATGGTCGCCAGTCTCGATG
>JAVLCL010000513.1:0-2367 GCA_031580825.1 Halothece sp. Uz-M2-17 | reverse complement strand
TCACGTACCGTTTTGTAGAGCAGTGGAGGGGGCGACCTCTTCACTGACTTTAATCATTGGACGAATCATCATGTGCGTTGATGGATACTTGTAGCAAAGTCCCAAAGAACGAAGAACAAATAACCAATAACAAAAATTAAGACTCTATCTCACTCAGCCAGAAAATAACTACAGTTTTTTTATGTTTGTGGGTTCTTCTCCGAAAATCCCCACGCAAAAACGATCGCGACGGCACTAATTAACAGCCATTGCGGAGGCACTAAACTGGGAGCAACCACCCGTAATAACAGTCGTAAGCCCACAAAGCCCACTGTGATATAACCCGCATCTTCAAGATGGACATATTCGTCTAACCAACGGATAAATAACCCAGCTAGAAACCGCAAAGTCAGAACACCAATGGTTCCTCCTAGAATAATCAGCCACGTTTTTTCTGAAATCGCGATCGCGGTGGTGACACTGTCTAACGAAAAGGCTAAATCAGTGAGAGCAATCATCGGGATAGCTTGCCAAAAGGAATTAAATCTCGGGCCATGATGGTGATGGCTATTGTCTTCTTCGTCTGAGGTGAAATAGTTGAAGACAAGCCAGAGGAGATAAGCTGCCCCAAGCAGTTCAAACTGCCAAAATTGGATCACCCAAGTGGCGGTAAAAATCAGGGTCATCCGCAGTACGTAAGCTGCGACTAAGCCAAAATTGAGAGCTTGGCGTTGTAATTTATGTCCTTCTAATCCTTGCGCGATCGCGGCTAAGGCAATGGCATTATCTGCCGATAAAACTGCCTCCAAAGCGACTAAAACAATTAATAAGACGGGGGTTTCAACCCCAATATTCGGGGAAAAATCTAAAATTTGGTCAATCATTCACGATTAAAGATGCACGGAGGCTAGAATTATTCTTCTTTCTAATTTTAACCTTTCCAAGAGCGAAAAAAATCCTCCCTCAAGTGAGAGAGGAAGTTCAAAATAGTGAATTATTGTCTTTAGTCTAGGGAGACGTAATTAACAACTCCTCTTTCTAATAGCCATTTCACCATTTCGGGAGATCCTTATTGAGACTGATTGAAGTCTTAAGCCACATCTAATTCACTCAGTGGGTTAGCAAAGAAGCCTGTATTTTCAAAGTTATATTGCGGTAAGTTCTCGATAACAGTGTCCCGTTCTTCTCCAGATGGGGTATAGAAGTGTCCTCCAATTTGGGTATTAAAGAATCGGTAAACAGGAATTGTTTCTGAAAGATCTTCTTCATAAGCATAGAAACCGATGTCTTCAAACTCATATTGCGGTAAGTTTTCGATAACAGTATCTCGTTCTGCTTCGGAAGTGGTGTAGAAGTGTCCACCGGTTTGCGTATTAAAGAAGCGATAAACCTCTTCTGCATTCTCATCATCTGGTTGAGCGGTTGCAAAGGAAGCTCCTTCAAACTCGTATTGCGGTAAGTTTTCGATAACAGTATCCCGTTCTGCTTCGGAAGTGGTGTAGAAGTGTCCACCGGTTTGCGTATTAAAGAAGCGATAAATTTCTTCTCCAGCAGGACTGGGATCCTCTTCTGGAGGTTGAGTAATCTCCTCATTAATGACAAAATCTTCTTCTGTTAGTTCACCGGTAAAACCGTCTAAAACTCCTACCGTAATCTCTTCGGCATCAGCAACAACTGAAATGGTTGTGTTACCGTCTTCTTGATCAATATTTAAGTCGTCAAACGTATCAACGACTCCTTCTAAACCAGCTAAACCAATAACATCTGTGCCTTGAGTAAAATCAGTAACTGTGCTTGGTTCTTCTGGCAATTCTGCTTGAGCAAGCCAGAATTGATCATTTCCCGCATCACCCGTCAGAGTATTACCTCCTAAACCAGCGAATAACTGATCATCGCCGTCACCACCATTTAAGATATCAGGATTCTCGACAACATCACCGCCAAACAGCTGATCATTTCCCGCATCACCATTAAGGGTATTGCCACCTTCACCGGGAGTTGCTTCTAAAACATCATTACCATCACCAGCATTGAGCGTCCCATTACTGCCTGCTGTCAGTTCATCATCTCCAGCTAAGCCATTCAGAATATTTCCACTAAAACCAACGGCTCCTAAAATATCATTGTTAGGAGTTCCATCTAACTCTTGATCATCAGCACTGGCAAATAATTCGACCCCGTCTGTTGGTTGTGGTAAAGAGGCAATTTCTACAGTTTGGTCATCGAAGTCTAAGAACTCAAAGTTGGTGAGAGTATCGGTGTTGTTACCCACTTGAACGGTATTTTCATCAATGACTTCCACTGTGTTGTCAGCCAAATTACCGCCATAAACCGCAGTGTCTTCACCGTCACCGCCATCAGCATTATTATCACCATTACCGCCGATAA
>JAVLCL010000016.1:0-16100 GCA_031580825.1 Halothece sp. Uz-M2-17 | reverse complement strand
GTCCGTAACTACGAGCGCGATCGCTGAAAGCACCGCCACGACGTAAAAGCCAATCTTTGAGGTTATCTAAACCACCAATATCAGAAATTTCTTCGGTTGCTGGGTAAAAGTCGAGGATTTGGGTTTGGCGGATGGATTGTCGTTTTTCCGCTAAAACGAGATCCACATCTTCTGGTTGCAGTGACCCATGATCCGCGATCGCGCGGGTCAAAACTCGGCGAATCCGTTCTAAGGATAACCCTCGCGCTGAACGGACGATGGCTTCAATTTGTTTATCCGGTAACTGCTGCGGAATTCCGCTAATTAGTTGTTCGACTTCGGTTTTAATTTCTTGACTATCAGGAAGAGGAAACTCGACAACAGTTAAAACTTCGGTTAAGTCAGAGGGGATGGAAACGTCTGGGGAAATGAGAACGACATTAATCGGTAAAGACTTTAATTTCCGAGAGAGATTCCGTAGTTTCCGCGCTACCGAAATATCTTCTAAGAAGCGATGAAAGTCACGGAGGATAATCACTGCACCGTTGCTGGTGGGCAGTTTTTCCACAAATTCTAGAGCTTGCAGGGGATTCCGTTGGGCAGTTCCTGCATTATTCGGATTATCTTGATAGCCATCCACAAAATCCCAAATATAAACGGAACGATTCCCGACATCTTTTGCACATTGCGCGATCGCGCTTTCCACTCGTTCTTCTTCAAAGGTCGGGATATAAAATAAGGGATAACACGCCCGCAGTAGGAGTTCAAATTCTTCGCGAAAACTCATCCTTCCTCCTCTGTGCTGTGATCGGGTAATTTTTCTTTTAAGGCTGCCAAACCCGCCCAGCGTTGATCCATGGGTTCTGGGTCAGAGTAGTTATAGTCACCCACTGTAGAATCACTACTGAGTTGGCGAATCGGCATTTGCAAACAAAACTGTTCATAAAGCCAAGTTTCCGGTTCAAAATAGCCTTGGGCGGGTAAACTTTCTGTAAGTTCTTCTAATGGGGTTTCCACTTCTTTCGGTTGCTCCCATTCCATTTCAGAATGGTCTTTGAGCCAAATTAACTCACTGGTATCCACCACCAGACGTTGGTTATATTGCTGTAAGCTGCGATCACAGATTAAGGTTTTAATCGTTTCGGCACTGGCGGAAATTTCCAGATAAGTTCCACAATGGGTGACCACGAGGGTTCCTCGCACAGGGGTGAGGGTTTCTAAACCGGGGATAAAGGTATTAATTTTAAGCTGTTCACTTTTCCCCGGCGCTTTCAGCAATCTTGGAATATAAATGGGTTCTATCATCGCACTTTATCATTTGTTCTTTGTTGTTTGTTCCTCGTTCTTCGTTAAATGAAACACTAACTAAACCAAGAACAACGAACAATGAACCAATAACGAAGTTATTCATTGCCCTTCCGTTGCACGACCAAACGGCGGTCAGGTTCTTGACCCCGACTCCATGATTCTAATCCTTCATATTGCTGGAGAAATTGATGAATTTGTCGTCGTTCTGCCCCAGACAGTGAATTTAATTCCACACTTTCCCCTGTTTCAAGCACTTGCCAAGCGGTTTTTTCCGCCAAAACTCGTAACTCTTTTTCCCGTTGCAGACGGTAGCCCTTAAATTCGATGGTAAAGGAGGCTTGATCCGCCGGTTCTACCTTCAAATTGAGCAAGGTATTGGCAAGGTATTGCAATGAATCAAGGGTGCGTCCTTGATCCTTTAACAAGGCTCTCACTTGTTCTTCATTTAAGTGCTCTTCATCAATGACTAACCAAGGATTGGAAGTACCAAGGGTGGTTTCTTCGGTTGATTGAGGGTAAGAAATTTGAACAGAAGTCGGGGTTCCCATCAGGGCGAGCACTTGTTCTAGCCACTGTTGACCCCGAGTTAGGTTGTGCTCCATATTTATCCAGATGTTTTTTCTTTTTCTTTTTTGCGCGATCGTTTTTGTTTTTCAAACGGTAGAGCTTCTTCTCCTTTTTCCTTTTTCTCCTGTTTTTCTTGTTCATCAACAATTTTCTGGAGATTTTCTGGCAAAGGTTCCCGCATCAGAATTAAAGTTTGTGCCGTTTGGAACACATTCGCTAAAACGATATACATCAAAACCCCAGCCGGTAGCGGGAAGAATAAGAACATCCCTGTAAATAGAATCGGCGTAATCTGACTGACCAGTTGTTGCTGCGAGTTATCTCCGCCTTTATTTTGCTGACCCGACAGTTGTTGGTTGACATATAAGCTAATGCCGAAGAACATCACCATCCCGAGAATATCCCAGTGAATGGTGCCATCCTCGCCCACTGCACCGACTCGACCGAGAGCATCAATAAACAGGAAGCCTTCATTTTTCGCTACACCGGGCAGACTTGCCTTGAGGGAAACCTCTCCGGGCGCGATCGCGCGAATCGTTCCATCCTCTTCGATCTTAACCCGTTCTTCTCCTTTCACCACTTCCAGTTTTGGAGTTAAATCAGATTCCGTTTGAGCCGTTAACTGCTGAAGAGATTTTCCTTCTTCAGTTTGAAATTCTAATGTTGTACTTTGTCCCACGCCTAAATTTTGGCTTGGAAGCACCCCTAAAATCTTGTAGTGAATATCATCGGTAATATAGACGTTTTCTGCTTTTGTCGTTAATGTTTCCGGTTGTACCGACTCAATTTGCTCTTTGGGGAAAATCTGCATATCCACCGTATAATCGACATCCGCAAATGGCGATCCTCGCAGCGTCGCAAACAAAGCAAATAAAATCGGCATCTGTAAAATAACGGGGAAACATCCTGCTAGCGGGTTGCCATATTCTTTATAAACCTCACTCATCGCAGCCCGTTGTTTTTCCGGGTCATCCTTATAGCGCTCTTGTACTTCCTTAACCCGCTTTTGCATAGCAGGTTGCGCTACCCGCATTCTCCGCATACTACGAATTGACGTTGCACTCAAAGGATAGAGTGCAAACCGAATCACCAGCGTTAAAGCAATAATTGCAAAGCCATAGCTGGGGACAATCCCGTGGAAAAAATCCAGGATTGGCAGCATTATGTTGTTAGAAAGAAATCCGATCCCAAAATCCATGCGTCTTTATTCCAGCGTCCTGCGCGTACTGTTGTCTCTGTTTTAATGTATCGAATCTTAAATGATTCCGTTAAGGTGTTATTACTAATTTAACGAGTTGTAATCGCTTCTAAGGGTTTTCCCGTTTTATTGGCAACTTTTTCAGCGATATAATCATGAATTTCCCGATAATTGGGAACCGCACGCATTTCCAAGCGACTTTTATCATTGAGAGTTAAAATTAAATCCCCCCATAAACCAATGCCACGGGGAATTTTAACAATTTTAGTAATTTCTGTATAAACCACATCTGTGCGATCGCGCCCCCGCCATCCACCAATGACAGAAAGCCGACGGTCAGTAATGCGATATCTGAGCCACAACGCCCGCACAATTGCCCCCACTGTAAACGGTAAAAAAATCACTGTTAATCCGAGCAAAATATTGAGAATCAAGTCCCCTTTATGGGGGCCCCCATCATAATAAACCGTTTCTTTAATCCCCATATAATACCTCTGACTTAATTAATAACTGCCTTAATTCTCGCAAAAAATCTTCATAGTTGCACCCCTGCGCGTGAGACTTCACAATGACAACTATCTTCCAACCCGGAGGCAGTTGAGGTAACAGTCCTCTAAAAATTGCTCGGATTTGCCGTTTAATGCGATTCCGAACCACCGCTTTTTTACTCACCTTCTGGCTTATAGAAATTCCGATTTGGGTCGGAGGGAGATCCGAGTCTCCCTGACCGAGTGAGGTTTCTGTAAGGAAGCGAAGGACTAAATACTTCCCTGAACACCGTCCTCCTTTTTGATAAACCGCTTTAAATTCATTGCGATTCCGCAGCCGGTTAACTTTTGGCAAGCTCACAATTAATTGGGTTGCTGCACTTAGACTGATAACCGCGCCCGCCCTTTCTTTCTGCGAGCGTTAATGATTTTTCTGCCATTATGAGTCCGCATTCTAGCGCGAAAACCCAACTTGCGTTTTTGCTTTAACCGTGTTCCTTGTAACGTTTGTTGTGCCATAGAATCATTTCCTCTATTCTCAAATTCCAGAATTAGTATTTTAACAAACTTAAAGGCGGGGAGCGAATCGCCCCCCGCAACTTTATCTAAGAACTAGATGAATATTACTTGGTTTCTGAGAATTCAGCATCAATCACATCATCCCCATCAGACTTACCACTGGAAGATTCACCTGTTTCACCACTGGTCGCACCATCATCACCAGCAGCAGCATCCGCAGCAGCGGTACCATCTTGCTGATAGACATTAGACCCAATGCTATAAAGCACTTGTTGCAGTTCGGGCATCAGTTTCTGAATTTGATCATCATCTTCTTGAGAAACGGCTTCTTTCAGTTGACTAATAAGATCTTCTGCTTTACTTTTCTCGTCGGCAGGTACTTTATCACCAAGTTCATTGATTTGTTTTTCAGCTTGATAGACCAAGGAATCCGCTTGGTTTTTCCGCTCGATTTTTTCGCGACGTTCTTTGTCTTCTTCCGCGTTTTTCTCGGCTTCGTTGACCATGCGTTCCACTTCGTCTTCGGGTAAAGTGGATGCACCGGTAATACTAATTGATTGTTCCTTACCGCTTCCTTTATCTTTCGCCGTTACGTTGAGGATACCGTTGGCATCAATATCAAAGGTCACTTCAATTTGAGGCACACCGCGCGGTGCTGGAGGAATGCCATCTAAGCGGAATGTTCCGAGACTCTTGTTATCTTTGGCAAATTCCCGTTCTCCTTGCAGAACATGAATTTCAACATTGGTTTGTCCATCGACTGCGGTGGAGAAAGTTTCCTGTTTTTTGGTTGGAATTGTGGTGTTCCGTTGGATCATAGCGGTCATCACACCACCGAGCGTTTCTACACCCAAGGAAAGGGGAGTCACGTCTAAAAGAAGAATATCTTTGACTTCACCGGATAAAACACCACCTTGAATGGCAGCACCAACCGCAACCACTTCATCGGGGTTCACAGTCAAGTTCGGATCTTTGCCTAACTTTTTCTTGACCAGTTCTTGGATCGCAGGAATCCGAGTCGAACCGCCAACCATGACAATTTCGTCAATTTTGCTCTTATCAAGTTTGGCATCTTTCAGCGCATTTTCCACGGGGACACTGCAACGATCAATCAAATCGGCACAAAGTTCTTCAAACTTCGCCCGAGTTAAGCTCATATCAAGGTGCTTTGGTCCCTCTTGCGTTGCGGTAATAAAGGGCAGGTTCACATCCGCTTGGCTCACACTAGAGAGTTCGATTTTTGCCTTTTCTGCTGCTTCAGTTAAACGTTGCAGTGCTTGCTTATCTTGGCGGAGATCAATTCCTTCTTGTTTTTTGAATTCATCGGCGAGGTGATCGACAATTTTCTTATCAAAGTCGTCCCCACCCAAGTGAGTATCACCAGAAGTGGCTAATACTTCAAATACGCCGTCTCCCACTTCCAGAATGGAAACGTCAAACGTTCCGCCCCCTAAGTCAAAGACTAGAATGGTCTCATTACTTTTCTTGTCTAAACCATAAGCCAGAGATGCAGCAGTGGGCTCATTAATAATCCGCTTCACATCTAAACCGGCAATTTTTCCAGCGTCTTTGGTGGCTTGACGTTGAGAGTCATTAAAGTAAGCAGGAACTGTAATCACTGCTTCAGTAATATCTTCACCTAGATACTTACTCGCATCTTCTACCAGTTTCCGTAAGACCTGTGCTGAAATTTCTTCCGGTGCAAATTCTTTCTCTTGATTGGGGCTTTCTAACTTAACATTGCCGTCACTTGCGCGTTTGACTTCATAAGAAACTTCTTTTGCTTCCTCTTGAATTTCGTCATATTTGCGCCCAATAAACCGCTTAACCGAATAAAATGTGTTTTGAGGGTTCATTACCCCTTGCCGTTTAGCAATTTGCCCCACAAGGCGATCGCCGTTTTTGGCGTAACCAACAACGGAGGGGGTCGTCCGGAATCCTTCTGCATTGGAAATTACAGTGGGCTTTCCCCCTTCCATTACAGCCACACAGGAGTTAGTCGTTCCTAAATCAATACCGACTACTTTTGACATAAGAGTATTTCTCCTTTACTCACTACAATAATTCGTACTTATTTTTAATCTGCTCTATTCTCCATGATGAGAGGCAAAAGCAGGCTTAAAAAGTGCAGGATACCGAACAAAGGCATGACGGTTCTAAAATCACCATATGGGCTGAGAGGTGACCCATTTTTAAGTTGCACATGATCTGTTCGTTAGAGAAGGGAGACAGAATTAATGGGAAAGGAAACTAGCGTGATCACTCAACGATTCCTGACTAAATTTCTAATGAGTCAGTGAAACCAGTCCCAGATAAGGCTAAACTAAGGGGTATTATTCCCTGACTTAACTCAAGGCTTGGTTCTGAATCGTGTGTTGGAGATTAAGTCTTCTTTAACCTCAGCAGCAATCTGAACAATGAGTTGAGGAGGATATAGGGACTCTTAAATAACCATGATGTTTTCAAGAAAGGAGTAAATTAAAAATGCAAAAAATACTGGTCATTGATGACAGCAGAATGATCAGAATGCGTGTCAAGGATATGTTGCCTTCCGGTAATGTTCAAATTATTGAAGCCCGAGATGGAAAAGAAGGTCTCGACTTGATTCACTCGGAACGACCGCAGTTGATTATCTTAGATTTTCTGTTGCCCAAGAAAAGTGGTTGGGAAGTGTATCAAGATATACAAAAAACTCCCGACTTAAAAGCGATTCCTTTGGTTTTGATGTCGGGACGAAAAGAGGAAGTGACTGAGAAAATTTCTGAACCCTTTGAACATTTTGCGTTTGTGGAAAAACCATTTGAACAAGAACAACTGGTTAAAGCAATTAAAGAAGCAAGAGGAAAAGCGACTCGTAAGGCAAAAGCCACTACTCCCGAAGCCCCTGCTGCATCAAGTGAAGGTGGAGAAGATGTTGCTAGCCTGAAGGCAGAAGTAGCTCAGTTGAAAGAACAAGTCCACACCATGCAAGGTCAAATTGATCAATTGCGTAAACAAATGAATCAATTAGTTAACTTTATCAAGAAAAAAATTAGCTAAAAGGCTCTGATTAATTTTGCTATTGACTGTGAAAACTAGGGGTAACAAGAACCGACTGTATCTCTCAATCGGACTGAGTTTATCCCAATCTAAGGTGAGTATGACATGAAAATCATTTTTATTCTCAAAGT
The DNA here is from genome assembly GCA_031580825.1 of Halothece sp. Uz-M2-17. Lineage (GTDB taxonomy): Bacteria > Cyanobacteriota > Cyanobacteriia > Cyanobacteriales > Rubidibacteraceae > Halothece. The sequence continues at coordinate 8,871 of JAVLCL010000016.1, read as the reverse complement.
TTTCCTTTTTTCAACCTTTATTTCTGTCATCATTAAATTGATCGCGCCCTATATAGAAGTACAACCTTTGGGGTGGCTTGCCCTGACGATTGTCTTTACGCCGATTGTTAGTTTAGGAGTCTTTTTATGGCAAAGGTTTCTACAATTTGAATCGTAAGGATTAATTGCCATGACTTTGGGGAAATGGATGGGGGTCGTTGCACTTACGGTCTCGCTATATATTTTGTGGCAGATTAAACAGCTACTACTCCTCGTATTTACAGCAGTTGTCATTGCCAATGCCTTAAATCTTTTGGTTAAGCAGTTTCAAAAGTTGAAGATGCGACGTAGCTATGCGGTGTTTCTTGCTGTCATTGTTTTGCTTTCAGCAGCGATTACTTTTGTTTGGGTCATTGTGCCACCGTTTTTTGAGCAGTTACAGCAATTGATTGAATTAGTACCAAAAGGAATTAATCAATTAAATAGTTGGTTAAGTTTACTAGAAGAACGGCTTTCTCCAGAACTGTTAGAATTACTTCCTAACTTTACACAAATCTCACAACAAATTCAGCCGTTATATAACCGATTACTCGGAGGAGGCTTCACCTTTTTCTCTACATCAGTGGGGATTATTCTTAATATTTTATTGGTGTTAGTCTTAACGATTATGCTTCTGGCTGATCCTACTCCCTATCGAAATTGTTTTATTCGTTTATTTCCCTCTTTTTATCGACGGCGAGTTGATGAGATTTTAGTTTTGTGTGAAAAAGCACTTCAAGGCTGGTTAGTGGGAACTTTATTTAGTATTGTTTTCTTACTGGTGCTCAGTTTTATTGGGCTTTTATTACTGGATATTGATTTAGCATTAGCCCAAGCTATGTTAACCGGATTATTAACATTCATTCCGAATTTTGGTCCTGTTCTTAGTGTGATTCCACCGATGGCGATCGCGCTTTTAGATGCTCCTTGGAAAAGTTTAGCAGTTTTAGTATTTTATATTATTTTGCAACAAGTTGAGGGAGCATTACTGACCCCCTTAGTGATGGCACAACAGGTTTCTTTATTCCCTGCCTTTACCTTACTTGCCCAAGTCTTTTTTGCCACATTTTTTGGTTTTTTAGGGTTATTTCTTGCCCTACCGTTAACGGTTATTCTACAAATTTGGTTGCAAGAGGTGTTGATTAAAGATGTTCTGGATCAATGGGAAGTTCATTCTTAATCTTCGTTCTTTGATCATTGGTCACTGTTACCACCAGAGATCAGAAACGCTATTTTAATAGCCACCGCTTATGAGAAATGCACGCTCATCCGTGAAATATCGAGTTTATACATTCTTAGACTTAGCAGAACCAGAAGATTTAGCCAGTAAATGTTTTGACATTTTCCTGTTAGGGTTAATTTTCTTAAATTTAATTGCAGTGGCGCTAGAAACTGTTGACTCATTATATGAGCAATATCAGTTTTGGTTTCAAACCTTTGATACCTTTTCGGTTGCGGTGTTCACAGTTGAATATGTGCTGAGAGTGTGGAGTTGTACTGTTAAAGAGCCTTATCACCATCCGCTTTGGGGACGATTAAGATTTATGGTGACTCCCCTTGCTTTGATTGACTTGTTGGCGATTATTCCCTTTTATTTACCGTTGCTTTCTCCCCAAATGCGCATTGGTCGTGCGTTGCGGTTATTCCGCTTATTCAGAGTTTTAAAACTCAATCGTTATACTGATTCTTTAAGCATTTTGGTGCGAGTCTTACGGCTCAAACAAGAGGAGTTAATTCTCTCTTTATTTGTATTATCCGTTCTGCTCGCGATCGCGTCGAGTCTCATTTATTTTGCCGAACATAACGCGCAACCTGAAGCCTTTTCTAGTATTCCTGAAGCAATGTGGTGGGGAACCATTACTTTGACAACCGTTGGTTATGGCGATGTTTATCCCATTACCTTGATTGGACGAATTTTAGGGGCAATTTTAGCAATTTTAGGGATTGGTTTATTTGCGTTACCCGCCGGGATTTTAGCCTCAGGTTTTTCAGAAGAGTTGCAAGCTCGTAAAGCGAAAAAGCAAGAATACAATACAACTGTTTGTCCCCATTGTGGTGAAATTATTCAGAAAAATTCATGAGTTTAAAAAAGCAATTCGTGTCAACTGATCTAATATAAATGACCCGACTGACAAGAAGATTCAGATTTAACATTTTCATTTTCTGGGACGTGACGAGGTAATTGAATTTCAAACGAAGATCCTTGATTCATCACACTATAAACCATGATTTTACCCCCCATTAATTCCACGAGAGAGTCAGTAATTGCGAGTCCTAAACCCGTTCCGGGATATTTTCGGGTTAAGGTTTGATCCACTTGTCGAAATGCTTCAAAAATCTGGTCTTTTTCTTCTTCTGTCATCCCAATTCCTGTATCTTGAACCATAATTTTAATCCAGTTTTCTGGTAATTCTCTGGCGATAACAGTCACGGAGCCTTCTTCTGTAAATTTAATCGCATTCGAGAGCAAGTTAATAATCACTTGACGAATGCGATTACTATCATTAATCACCCAAGGATGATTCAATTCACACTGAAAGGTTAAAGTAATTTGTTTTTCATCGGCGAGGGATCGGAGTTCTTCTACGGTATCAGAAATAACAGTTTTTAAATTACACCGTTCGAGACGTAATTCTAACCGTCCTGCTTCCATTTTTGAGAGATCAAGGATATCATTAATGAGAGCTAGAAGCGTTTTGCCATTACTCAAAATCCGCTCTAGCATCTGAGTATGTTGTGGTTTTAAAGTATCTTTGACTTGTCGTAGAAGTAACTGAGAAAAACCAATAATGGCATTCATTGGCGTGCGCAATTCATGGGACATTGTGGCAATAAATTGCGATTTTAAGCGGGCTGCCTCTAACAATTTGATATTTTGTAATTTAATATGTCGTTGCTGTTTTTCTAACTCTTGATTTTGTTGAGCAAGAATTTTATTTTGTTGTTCGAGACGTTCTTCTCCTTCTTCTAAACTTTTAATCAGTCGTGCATTATCGATCGCGATCGCGGCTTGTTCTCCCACTGCTTTTAATAATTTCTGATCTTCTTTATTAAAAGTGGCTTGCAAAGCATCACTGGTATTTTTCTGCCAACGTCCAACCGCTAAAACCCCTAAACGTCCCGACTTTGCCGATTCAATGGCAACGCCATACATTAAATGAGGTAATTGAGGACAGTTGTGATCATTTTGATAAATTTGGGGATTACCGTGAGTAAAAACAGATTGTAAAACTCCTGTTTCTAAAGAAAAAACCTGCTTTAAATCGACTTTTTCCGTTTGTTCTCCCGCAGCAACCGTTAACATGACTTCTTGATGGGAATTATACAAAGCAATTAAACAGACTTCCGCTTGGGCAATGGTTTTATAAGTTGCTTGTGCCATTACCTTTAATAATTCTGGTAAGTTACTTAAGCGTTGATTTAATAAATTCGTTAATTGCTGTAACGTGCGCAGTTGTTGTTCTTGTTCTTGTAAAATCTGAAAGGTTGTGCGTAAATTATTCGTAGCTTCTTGTGCTTCTTGGTATAAACGAGCATTTTCAATCGCCAACGCTGCCCGTTGGGCTAAATCTTCCGCTAAGGATAAATCCGCTTGCGTATAATGTCGCCCAGATTCGCTGGTTGCAAATAAAAGCGTTCCTAATATTTCTTCTCCAACCGCAAGGGGAACACAAATATAAGAGCGACAGTCTAATTCTTCTAAAATGCGGAGATGATTTTGATCCACAGCCATGTCATGATTTTTTGCCCCATTGACATAAAAACAGGCATCAGAATGATGGCTCCGCAAAACGATCGCGCCACAATGATAATGAGCCTTTTCTTGATGATTCAGATAGGGTTGTAATTGCCAAACCAGCTTTGCCTTATTGGGGTCAACGTGCGCCACTGCAATCCGTTTCAAACTGGGGGGATTGCCATAAACGCCTTCCCCATCCACCACATCGATCGCGCACCAATCCGCAAGACGAGGCACAGCGAGACGGGCTAAATTTTCTAAAGTCGTCCGATAATCCAGAGAGGAAGACAACAGTTGACTGGCTTCTGCGAGAAACTGACTGCGGACTTCATTGCGTTTGCGTTCAGTAATATCAATCAAGACACCCGAAAGACGGCGGGCTTCTCCGCGATGGGTTTGTTGGGCTTTTCCTCGGGCGATACAGTAGCGATATTCTCCCGATGTATGGCGCACTCGAAATTCTACTTCCAGTTGATTGGTTTTACCGATGACACAATCTTCAATGGTCTTTTTCACATGAGCGCGATCTTCTGGGTGAATTTGATTGTAAAAGCGATCTTTTTCAATTTCTCGTTCACCCATCGCTAAGCCAATCATTTGCAGCAAGCGATCATTACAATAAACGACTTGTGATTCAACATTCCAATCCCAAATCCCTTCATTCGATCCTTCTAATACCAAGCGATAACGTTCTTCACTTTCTCTGAGACGAGCATTAGCAGCTTTGGCTTCTCGTTCAGCACGATAGACTCGAATTGCGCGGTGTAGGCTTTGGGATAAATTTTGAGGAGAAATCTCTTCTTTGGATAAATAATCGATCGCGCCTGCTTTCATTAAATCAACCGCAACTTGATGATCCCCTTGTCCGGTTAACACCACTAATGGCAGTTGAATATACCGAGTGCGAATTTGTCGAATTAAACTTAAGCCATCCCCATCTGGTAGGCGATAATCGAGAAAGACACATTCGAGATCATCATGACAGTCTAAATTGTGGAGTGCACTGGCACAATCATCCGCAGCAAGGATAGTCAAATCCTCTTCCACGCCCCTTTTGAGAGCGCGTTGCACCGCCATGCGATCCACTTCATCATCTTCTACCAGCAAAACTTTTACCATAAGCTATTCATCATCTGGGTATATCATCGGGAGTTGACTTAACTGCCAGTATTCATCAATCACCGCGATCGTTTCCACAAATTTATCAAAGGTTACAGGTTTAAGAATATAGCCAGCCACATTAAACTTATACGCTTCTACTTTATCTCTATCTTCATCCGATGTTGTCAGGACAATGACAGAGGTTGTTTTTAATGATTGATCTGAGCGCAGTTCATGGAGAAATTCAATTCCACCCATTTTTGGCATATTCAAATCGAGTAAAACCAAACGGTTATTTGGGGGAATTTTTTCGATTCCTTCCCCTCGTAATAAGTTCAATGCTTGAATCCCATCATTTGCGGTAAATAATTGATGCTCCTCTAAAAGATTATTCTTCTTAAACGCACGTTGCACCGTCATCACATCGACTTCATCATCTTCTACTAATAAAATATTGAGTTGTTTTTTTGACATTTTTGTTGCAACAATTAACGTCGTGGCTTTTTAGTGTAACAAGAACTACCGTTTCGCTCCCTCTACTGAAACATAGAGTTTTCAATTCTTGAGCGTTGACTTATTGCTTGGGCCAAGTAAAGCGAAACGTGGTTCCGTTTTCGGATTCCGATTCTACTTTAATTGTTCCGCCCTTATCGTCAAGAATTTTTTTAATAATTGCTAAGCCAACACCTGTATTTTCTACCGTGTCTCGCGCTTGCAAAGTTTGGAACATCACAAATATTTTCTCATGAAACTTCGGATCAATCCCTGGTCCATCGTCATGAATGCTAAATTCATAAGCGGTTTCTAATTCTTTCGCTACAATGAAAACTTTTCCATCGGAACGATGATGATGTTTAATGGCATTACTAATTAAATTTGTAAAGATTTGTTGTAGGGGGAGGGGATCAGTGACCACAATCGGCATTGGGGAAGAAAGTTCAATGGTAAAGTCAGCCGGAGGTGCCAGAGAATCAATAATTTCTGTTAGTAATGATTTCACATCTACCGTCTCGATTTGCGAGCGCATTCGCCCCACTCGGGAGTATTCAAGAATCCCGTTAATAAAGGCTTCCATGCGATGAACTCTTCCTCTTAATAAGTCCATCTGATGTTGGATTTCTGGATCTAATTTTTCTTCTAAATCTTCTTCGATCCAGCTAGAAAGATTCGCGATCGCGCGTAACGGAGCTTTCAGATCATGAGAAACAATATAAGCAAATTGGTCTAATTCTTGATTACGTTTTTCTAAAGTTTGGGTGGTGCGGGCTAAATAAGCATTACTTTCTTCAATGCGATCGGTATATTGAGACAATTGATGATCTAAATTAATGAATAAATAAATTGCCCCTGTGGTTGCTCCTAAGCCAACAATTAAAGCCAGCCATTGCACTTGTGTCGTTAAATTTTTCCAGTCTTCTACTTGTGCTTCTCGTTGGGCTTGAGCGGTTTGTTGTTGTTCAATAAACTGCGCGATCGCGCTTTCTAATTGTTCAAACTGACGCTCATTTTTAAGCAGTTGCTGATCCAGTTCAGAAAAACTTTTTCCGAGCAGAGTTGCTTCTTGACTAATTTCAATCGTTGTTTTTAAGTGATTAATCTGTTGTTGGGCAAGTTGTTGAATCTTCTGGACTTGGGTTTGCTGAATCGAACTTTCTTGGGCTAACTGTTGTAACTGCTGACTTTGATTTTCAATGGTAGTTTGTGCTTGTTGATAATTACTCAAAAATTTCTGATTTTGGGTGACACTATAGCCTCGAACTTCTGCTTCTGCTTGTTGCAGTCCCATGAGTAAACCATTGGCAGCATTGAGAATACTTTGGCTTTTTTGTTCTTGGGTGCGAGCATTAGCGGTTTGAGATCGTAAACCCGCGATCATTAAAATTGCAGTGAGTAAACAAAGGACTGGAAGGGCGATCATGATCCCACCCCGCCAGCGTAAGTTAAAAATAAACAGCTTTTTCCATTGCCGAGACGTTTGCGTCATCTGCTACTTTCCCAAAAATTACCTACACTAGAACAAGAAATCTAATAAGCTACCTCATGAGCCGATCCAGTAAGCAATTAGGACTTTATTTGGGTTTACTTGCCTTAGGAGGCGTTGCCGGATTATCGGCAAGTGAATATTTTCAAGACGACCCAGCACCGACAGTTAATCTTTCTCCTGTTCGACCGATCCAACTTCCAGACCCTTCCTCAAGACCGACTAATCCTTCTCTAGAAAATTCCAGTTTTATTGCCAGAGCAGCCCAAACCGTTGGTCCGGCTGTGGTTCGCCTTGACTCGGCTCGAATTATATCACAAAAGGAACAAGAGCCTTTTTATCGACGGTTTTTTGGTGAAGACTCTCCCCCTGAACGTCGTCGGCGGGTGCGAGAAGGAACCGGATCAGGGTTTATTTTTAGTTCCGATGGCTTAGTTTTAACCAATGCCCATGTGGTGGAAGATGCCGATGAGGTGAAAGTAACTCTCAAGGATGGACGCACCTTTGACGGCGTGGTGGTCGGGGCTGATCCGGTAACGGATGTGGCGGTGGTTAAACTGCCGACGAATAATTTACCCACCGTGACTTTGGGCAGTTCGGAAGCGATTATTCCTGGGGATTGGGCGATCGCGATTGGTAATCCGTTAGGGTTAAATAATACCGTCACCGTTGGCATTATCAGCGCGATCGGTCGGTCGAGTTCTCAAGTGGGCATTCCTGACAAGCGAGTCAGTTTTATTCAAACCGATGCTGCAATTAATCCCGGTAATTCTGGTGGTCCCCTTTTAAATGCCCAAGGCGAAGTGATTGGTGTTAATACAGCCATTCGCGCCAATGCAGAAGGGTTAGGGTTTGCCATTCCCATTGAACTGGCTTCTCGCATTGCCAATGAATTGGTCACTGAAGGAGAAGCAGCCCATCCCTATCTCGGAATTCGGATGATTACCCTCACCCCAGATGTCCGTAAGGAAATTAATGATTCTAGTCGCTTGGGCTTTTCGATTCAAGCGAAACAGGGGGTGCTGGTGGTAGAAGTGGTGGATAATTCTCCTGCCGAGCGTGCTGGGTTTCAAGAAGGTGATATCATTTTGAACGTTGGTGGTAATCCGATCCAAACCGGAACGGAAGTGCAACAAGCGGTAGAAATGAGCGCGATCGGTGAGGATTTAACAGTTAAGGTGAACCGCAAGGGTCAACAGAAAACGCTAACGGTTCGTCCTGGTAAGTTTCCCATTGAGTAATGCCTTGAACTACAGTAGAGTAAGAGGCTTTTGCTTTTCTTCTTTCATTTGATATCACTCAAACAACACACGACAGCAAAATCAACTATGACTCAAACTCAACCTAGTATTACCCCGAATACACAAGAACCCAAGTTTGGTTTTAATAAATATGCAGAACGCTTGAATGGTCGTGCTGCCATGATTGGGTTTACCGCCTTGTTACTTATCGAATTTTTCAGTGGAAAAGGCTTACTGGCTTGGTTAGGATTAGTTTGATTATTCGTTATCTTAGAATTAGCTTGACATTTGAAATTTAACGCTTGAGGACAAGCATGAATCGTTTGTTACCACACTTTATTAATCGTGCTTATCGGAAAGAACCAATTTCTGCGTTTATTTTGACAATCGGCTTGGTCAATGTTTTTATTGGCGGAGTAGGAGAACGTTGGACTTTGTTAACTCTGGGCTTATTAGTCGGTACAAGCGCGATCGCGCTGCGATGGTGGCAAAGTTATCAATATCGCAGTATTTCAGAGCGGAAAACTATTACCCGTTATCTTAAACCTTCTGAGAATTCTCATTCTCGCCCTTTACCACCTCTCACAAAAATGCAAGGTTCTTCTCGTCGTCATTAGACGCTACTGGTTTGTCAATTTTCAATTAACCGGTCAAGGGAAGGGGCGAACGGCGGTCCGCCCAGAAACGCTTTAAGAATGGACAACAGGACGACGTTGAACTGTGGCTAAGGCTTCTACTAAACTGCGTACTGTAGCAACCATAGCGACTTCATCATTGAGTTGATTAATTGC
>JAVLCL010000512.1:0-2391 GCA_031580825.1 Halothece sp. Uz-M2-17 | reverse complement strand
ATGTTGGTCTAAAAACTGACGCATAGAACCATGGGCTTCGACCAAGCATAAATCTTGGCTTTCAGGTTTCGCAGCCGTTTTCAGGTTATAGTCTTGAGCAATTTGGCGAGTTTCCGATTTTTCTTTTTCACCGAGGGGGAAAATCGTGTGCGCTAATAAATCTTGGGGTAAATCGTAGAGGAAATAAGATTGATCTTTTGCGCGATCGCGCGCCCGCAATAATTGATAACGCCCCAACTCAGCATTATATTCAATCCGTGCATAATGCCCGGTCGCCACACAGTCAATCCCTAATTTTTCTTGGGCATAAGTTAGCATTGGCGAGAACTTCACTGTTTTATTGCACTGCGAGCAAGGTAACGGCGTAATCCCAGATTCATAGCCTGACACCAGATAATTGAGAACATTATTTTCAAACTGTTCCCGACTATCCACAATATGATGAGGAATCCCTAACTGCTCACAAATAAATGCAGCATCTACCATTCCTTCTGAACAACATTGACCTTTTCCTTTCATTAACCAGAGCGTTAACCCTTCCACGACATACCCTTGGTGGTGTAAGATCGCAGCAGCAGTTGAACTATCAACGCCTCCTGATAAACCGACAACAACTTTTTTTGTCATAGCTCTGCTCGCAACACAAAAAACCGACACCTTCCTAGGCTAGCACTGTTACTTGCCACTTGTTATCATTCCTGTCGATGCTATCCTCACTCTCTGCTCTGTCCATTTTGCAAATGCTGATTCTGAACCTGCTATGCTGAAAACATTCAACTGTTTCGGACATTCTTTGCTCGTTTTCAATGTTCTTTTACTCTTTAGTGGAAGCAGTACCTTAGCACAAACATTACCGCCTCCTCCCCCAGAAGAAGACCAAGAAGTTTATCAATTTAACGCTCCGGATTATTCTCCTTCCCCTTCTAATCCTAGTAATTCTAGAGATAATCGACTGTTTCGGGTACAAGTTTATGGAAACAGTCAACAATTATTATCCTTAGTCCGTCGCGTGGAACCGGATGCTTTTGTTCCCGAAGGGAAAAATATTATTCAAGCCGGACTTTTTTCTGATGCGGTGAATGCTCAAGAATTAGTGCAATCTTTATCTGATGAAGGGATTACGGCTGATATCATCGAAGTGGCAAAACCCCGTGATCTTTCCTCAGGAGGAGTGTCTTCTTCTTCACGGGAATATATTTCTCTATCTTCTAGCAGCAACCCTAACCCTTCTGTCTCGGAAACGCCAGAAACACCTGAGTTTATTCCTCTAGCGGTGGAAAGTGCTGCTGCTAGTCCGAATCCTGAAGCGGAGAAAAAAGAGCGTAGCCGGGGGTATTATGTGGTAATTCCTAGTCGCCAGAAAGATTTATCAGAAACCGCCCAAGCCGTGAAAGCAAGCGGAGTTAATGAAGAGATGATTCTGCAAAGAAATGCCCCTCGTGGCACTCATGTTGCAGTCGGTCCCTTTTTCCATCGGGCGCAAGCCAGTCGCTGGAGTAGTCAATTGCAAACAGAAGGTTTAAATGCACGAGTGTATTTTGGTCAATGAGTGAAAAACAATATGCGCCAGCGACACAGAGAAATCGCGATCCGATCTTGCAGGTTTTACAGCAAGTCTTACCGGCAAGGGGAACAGTTTTAGAAATTGCCAGTGGTACAGGAGAACACGCGGTTTATTTTGCCCCCCACTTGCGTCCGCGCCACTGGCTTCCTTCAGAAGCGAATCCCATCTTGCAAGAGAGTATTCAAGCCTGGCAAGAAGAATTTCCCTGTAATGTCCTCTCACCCCCCTTGAGTCTTGATGTCATGCAAAAAGATTGGGCACAGAAGTTGTCTGGGAAGCAGTTTTGCGCTGTGGTTGCCATTAATTTAATTCATATTGCCCCTTGGCAAGCCTGTATGGGGTTAATGGAGGGTGCAGACCAGTTACTATCTCCTGACGGTATCTTATATTTATATGGTCCATTTAAGCAGGGTGGAGAACATACCGCAGAAAGTAATTTTGCCTTTGATCAAAGTTTGCAACAGCAAAACCCACAGTGGGGGGTACGAAATTTAGAGGATGTGGTTTCTCTAGCGCAAACCCATCAACTCGAATTACAAGAAGTGATTCCAATGCCGGCAAATAATTTATCTGTGGTGTTTCGACACTTGTAATTATTTTGATTTCTTGTTAAGTTGTCTTTTGCTTGTCCCTCTTAATTGCTATGCTTTCTCTTCTTGCTTTTCAGTTTCAATCCCCAGGACCGATTCTGGTTGAATTAGGACCGGTTACGATTCGTTGGTATGGCTTACTTATTGCCAGTGCCGTTATTATTGGCGTTTTTTTATCCCAATATTTAGCGCAAAAACGGGGAATTAATCCTGAATTATTAGGAGATTTATCCATTT
>JAVLCL010000510.1:0-2392 GCA_031580825.1 Halothece sp. Uz-M2-17 | reverse complement strand
GTTTGCGGTGTTTTTCACTACTGCGCGACGTTAGCATCACTACGGGAATTTGGTTAAGGGTGGTATTCTGACGACGGTAACGGAGAAATTCAAAGCCGTTGAGATTGGGCATTTCAATATCACAAACGACTAAGTTCGTATCGGGATAGCGTTCTAGCATGGAAATGGCTTCTCGCCCGTCGCCTGCTTGTAATACTTGATAGCCCGCCCGTTGCAAGGAGAAGGTCAGGGTTTGACGTTGGGTTGCAGAGTCATCCACAACCAGAATTGTTGGGATTTTGCTACTGAGGGAACGGGTGGGAGTGGGACTAACAACCGATGTTTGAGGGGTTTGTTGAACGGATTGTAATAAAGCGAACACATCCATGACGGGAACAATTCTGCCATCCCCTAAAATCGTACAGCCAGAAACGTATTCTGGGGGTGAAATTGCGCTGCCAAGAGATTTAATCACTAATTCTTGTTCAGTAATGACGCGGTCTAATTCTAAAGGATAGCGTTGTTCTCCCCGTTTTAAGATTAATAAGGGGCGCGATCGATTTTGTCCTTGGGTTGCTGCGCCCAATGCTTGTAAGTCGGGAGAGGCAGCAGGAAGCGGACAATTATAATCGAGTAAGTCTCTGAGCGTATAAATGGGAGTTGCTTGGTCTTCCCACCAGAGAAAGCGTTGATTCCCTGTATTTTTCACTTGTTCATCTGTGGGGACAATAATTTGTTCAATATTATCGGACGGTAGCGCCCAAATCGTGGTATCCACTAAAACAATCAATAACTTCGCCATTGACTGAGTGGTGGGGAGACTGAGGACAAAAGTTGTTCCTTTTCCTAATTGTGAGTGTAAGCTGATGCTTCCTTTTAACGCTTGAAGCTGATCGCGCACCACATCTAAACCGACACCACGCCCTGATAAATCCGTGACTTCCTTAGCGGTGGAAAATCCTGGTTCAAATAGTAAGTTATATAATCGTTCTTTAGAAAAACGTTCCGCTTGGTCTTCACTGAGTAAACCCGTTTGTAGGGCTTTGGCTTTGACACTTTCCACATCAATCCCACCGCCATCGTCACTAATTTCAATAACGGTTTGGTTTCCTTGATAATAAGCCCGAATGGCAATTTCTCCTTCTGCTGGCTTCCCTTGTTGTTCTCTCGTTTCGGCGGATTCGATACCGTGATCAAAGGCGTTACGAACCAGATGGGTGAGGGGATCATATAACTTTTCTAAAACACTTTTATCCACCCTTACGCCTGTTCCCTCTAAACTTAAGCGAGTGGGTTTATCATACTGATCAGAAAAATCGCGCAAAATACGGGGAAATCGATCCAAAATGTTACTCAAGGGCAACATCCGCGCCCAAATCAATTCATCTCGCAATTGTTCCAACATTTTACGCTGTCCTTGTAGCGTTTGGTTGGATTGATCGGCAAATAAGGAAACATCGCCGACAGATTCTTCAATTTGCGCCGTTTCTTCTAATAATTCTTGCAAAATCGCGTTTAATGCCCCATATTGATCCAATTCCAAGCTATCGAAATCAAGATCGAGAACCGATTCCGGTTGTTCACTAATAGGGGAAGCGTCGGTTTCTTGCTTCTGAAGAGAGAGTCGAGACTGCTTTTGGCTACTTTCTCGAATCACTTCTTGATCGGAAAATTCTTGTAAGCGTCCCACTAAGTTTTGAAAACGAGAAAACCGATTCAGGAGTTCTCTTAACTCTCGTTGTAATTGTTCGTTTTGAACCGCAAGGCTATTGCGTTGAATAACTAATTCCCCTAACTGGTTATCCATGGCTTGCATCCGTTCCACATCGACACGGATAGAGGGTTGAGAAGATTTTTTGGGAGATTTCTTGGTTTCCGGTTGTGGCGTGGGTGCAGTTTCTGTTTCTGCTTTGGGAATAGGAGGTGTGGGTAAGTCTTGCGCTGGGGGTAAATCAGAAAAGTTTTCGTTAATGGCGGTAATTGCATCGTCTAGATTAGTCGGAATGTTGTCTTCCTCAGTTGTCTCTTCTTCTGAGATGTCGCCAAAAATCTCATCGGCGTTACCGGTTTCTTCTTCCGTTTCTAACTCACCCCCAAAGAGATCATCAGCGTTAACAGTGTCTTTTGAACTCTCTTCTAGATTAATCGTTGTTTCTTCCGTCTCGTCACCAAAAAGATTATCAACCTCAACGCTAGTCTCTTCTTCTGAAAGGTCGCCAAAGAGATCATCAGCGTTAACTTCTATTTCTTCGCTGTCGGTGTCATTTCCAGTATTTTCTTCTAGAGTAATGGTTGTCTCTTCCGTTTCTGTATAAGCCAGTAACGCTGCGGAGGGTTTCCCTCCTTCTGCGCGATCGCCGTTTAAAAAGGCATTGCGTCCCGCTTCTAAGTCTTCAATCATTAAATTGGTAAT
>JAVLCL010000511.1:0-2392 GCA_031580825.1 Halothece sp. Uz-M2-17 | reverse complement strand
CCCTAACACGGATCTCAAAACAATTATTACTGGTTTAAATCAATTGGGGGTTGAGCCTTTTTCGACTGCGTTTACCCCTGCTTATTTACAAGAAAAATTCAAAACTCGTCGTTGCGCGATTAAAACAGCTTTGTTAGATCAAAAAATTGTTGCTGGAATTGGTAATATTTATGCGGATGAAGCCCTTTTTCTCGGAAAAATTTCGCCTTTGAGATCGGCTAATTCCTTACAAGGGTCAGAAGTGGAACAATTACACCAAGCGATTCTTTCTGTGTTGAAAACAGGAATTGAAGAAGGGGGAACGACGTTTAATAGTTTTATGAATCTTTTAGGGGTTAACGGAAACTATATGGGTCGTGCTTGGGTTTATGGTCGCGAGGGTGAAAGCTGTCGTCAGTGTGGAACAACGATTCAACGATACAAAATTAATGGACGTTCTTCCCATTTTTGTCAGAACTGTCAAAGTGTTATTAGTTATTGATCAATTTGATATTACTTTGGGCTTTTTAAAAGATGCGCCATTGTTGACTTTGATGACGATTGGTTTGTATTTCTAGGAGTCGTATTCCCCCTTGGGGTAAGGGGTTTAATAATCTCTCTAATTGTTGCCAGTTTGTAATCAGTTTGTGTTCAATACCATAGGTTTTAGCCAAGGTAGAGAAGTCTATATTTTGAGGAGTAGCAAAGTAATCTTCAAAAACATCTGGAAAGTTAGAAATCGGTAGCATTTCAAAAATGCCACCCCCGTTATTATTCACTAAAATAATTGTGAGATGACCGCAGAAATGATGACGAGATAAAAAGCCATTAGTATCATGAAGGAGTGCTAAATCTCCAGTTAAACAAACGGTTGGTTGCTGCTGATGTGCAATTCCTAATGCAGTGGAAAGGGTGCCATCTATGCCGTTTGCTCCGCGATTAAATAAGGGATAGATTTGACGTTGATTCGGTTGCCAAAACCATTCTACATCACGAACAGGGAGACTATTAGCAATCAATAAGGGGGTTTGTTCAGGGAGTGTTTGGGATAAAACCCATGCAATTTTGGGTTCAATAAGTTCTGAGGTGTTCTTAAATTTTATATTAATTTTCTCTCGTGTTTTTGCTTCAAAAGATAACCATTGTTTTTGATAATTCGATAAATTAGAGCAATTTGATTGCTGTGGTAATAGATCGGTAATATTAGTGTGAAGAGAAATTGTGTTTTGATGAATCGGATCAAGATTTTCTCCTCGATCTTCAATTAGCCAGCATTGAGGAGAAATTTGGTTGAACCAACTGCGGAGGGTTTTACTGGTGGGAAATGCCCCAATTTGAATCACCATTTCTGGAATGAGAGAGTTGGTAATGGTGTCATCACGCAGAATAAAGTCATAGGTGGTAATGAGATTGGGGACGAGATGGGCGTAATTTCTAACCGGCGAGAGTCCTTCGGCTAAGACAACCCAACCCAGAGTATTGGATAATTGCGCGATCGCGCGGGCGTACGTTTCAGGATCTAAAGGCTGATCCACCCCTGCAATAATGATGCCACAATCACAACTTTGCCATGTTTCCCAAGGTAAGGGCTGCTGTAAACTGGGGGTCACAGGTGGGATGAGATGAGAGAAAAACCTTTCAAAATCGGAGGCAGTTCGCTGTAAAGAGTCCTGTATGACAGGTGCAAGAGGGTCACGGAACGGACAATTGAGATGAACCGCCCCTTTAACCGGAAAGCGCGATCGCGCAACCGCTTGAACGATAGTTTGTCGCAGATACCGTAATGTCTCTAGATCATCACTCGGTAATGCTAACTCGGCTTGCCAAGTGGGATAATTCTCATAAAGTCGCTGTTGATCAATAGTTTGTCCACTGTGACAATGACGCAGTTCTGGGGGACGATCGGCGGTGAGCACTAATAAGGGAACAGCAGTTTCTCGTGCTTCAATCACGGCTGGATAAAAATTTGCCCCCGCAGTTCCCGAAGTACACACCAAAGCGACCGGTGTTCCGGTTATTTTCCCTCGTCCTAAAGCAAAAAAGGCTGCTGAGCGTTCATCTAAAATCGGAATCGCTTCTATTTCAGGATGTTTGGCAAAAGCTACCGTCAGCGGACTGGATCGAGAACCGGGACAAACCACAGCCGTCATTACCCTCAAACGAGCGAGAGTTTCTACTAAGACTGAACTCCAGAGTGTATTAACATTACGAAAATCAAGGGTCATTCGTTCTTGGTTCTTGGTTATTTGTTATTTGTTCCTGGTTCTTCCCGTCACCCACTCTTGATCACGGCTTAACTCATCACCATTCCGCCATCAACATTAAAGACTTGTCCGGTAATGTAAGCAGCAGCTGGATCAGCAGCGAGAAAACGCACCATTCCCGCCACTTCTTCTGGTTGACCATAACGTCC
>JAVLCL010000508.1:2071-2401 GCA_031580825.1 Halothece sp. Uz-M2-17 | reverse complement strand
TTTAAATCGGCTTGCAGGGTTGATTCAACCACTTGCCCTAAAAACAAGTTATCCATAATTTGTCCGAGTACCCCCGGAATGGAATAGGCGACAGATAAACGGACGATACTGCTGGTTTTGCGGTCATAAAATCGCACTGCGCCTTTATTCGGTAAACCATCAACCGATTCCCATTGAATAATTTGTTTTGGAACTAAATTTGTAATCCGAGATAACCAACTAAATTCCCAGCCTCCGGTGGCGAGTTTCCAACGGGATAAGTCTGGATTATCCGCTAAAACTTCCACCGAATCGATCCATTTCATCCATCTTGGCATTTGTTCTAAATCT
>JAVLCL010000508.1:0-2061 GCA_031580825.1 Halothece sp. Uz-M2-17 | reverse complement strand
TGACCATAAATTCCAGACCAGATCCATGGGGGCGTTGACTTCGATTTCGACACTATGTTCTAGCCAGTTTGTCATTGTTATTTGTTATTTGTTATTCGTTATTTGTTATTCGTTGTTTGTTCTTTTTTGTTGGGTAACTGGTAACTGATCAGTCACTGGCTACTGGTTACTATAGCGCTACGCGCTAGACAACAGGCAATTTGCCCCAGGCAATGGTAAGGTATAGGTAAGTTTCAACATTTTGGAATGTCCTAACCTGAATTTGTAGTGCTATAGGAGACGTTTTAGGGAACGCCTCGACAGAATTAATTATTAGTTTTTAAAATAACGTTTGCTGCTCGTTCACCAGAAATCGTTGCCCCCTCCATGCTATCAATGTAGTCTTGTTGGGTGTAACTTCCAGCAAGGAAGAAATTGTCAACAGGGGTTTTTTGATGAGGACGATAGACATCCATGCCTGGTGCTTCCCGATAAAGGGATTGAGCGAGCTTTACAACACTATACCAAGTCATGTTTAATTCCCGAGAAGAGGGGAATAAGGTGTGGACTTGTTCGAGAACGTGCTGCGCGATCGCGCTATTATTTTCTTTAATAAAGGGGTCGCCAGGAGTTAACACTAACTGTAAGAGTGACCCTTCTCCCTCCCGATAATAATCACTAGGGCTAGTGAGGGCAAGATCTGCAAAACAAGAGAAATCCGCATCAGGGGTATAAAGGAGATTATCCAATCCCTCCGCCTGTTCTAGCTGTTTCCGTTTTTCGGGATCTTGTAATTCTGTGACCCAGCCGTCAAAGCGCAACTGTACGGTTGCCACAGGTACTGCATCTAATTTGTAGATATTATCGAACTCTGACCATTTGCGCCAATCTTCTGGGAGTAAGCGTTTAATGCCAGGAACATCGCACGCAGCCACATACGCATCCGCCGTAATGGTTTCGGTTGCTTCTCCATTGGCGACGACAATTCCAGTAACAGTGGTTTTGCCCTCTTTTTCTTCATACAACACTTCTCGTACCCGACGACGGGTGTAAATTTTTGCTCCTCTGGCTTCTAAATAATCCAAAATCGGTTGATGGAGATATTCTTGGGGCGATCCTTCCAGCATTCGCAACACGGAGGCTTCGGTGCGGGCTGCAAATAACTGGAAAATGGTTAACATACAACGAGCGGAAATATTTTCGGTGTCGATAAAGCCTAAGGCATACGCGATCGGATTCCACATCCGTTTTAGACTGCCATCATTACCGCCATGAGAGCGAAACCAGTCCGCAAAGCTAATTTTATCTAAATCCCGAATGGTTTGCATTGCGCCGTCAAAATCTACTAATCCCCTAACAATGGGGCTTGTGCCTAAAGCAAGGGAGTTCGCCATCTTATCAAGAGTAGAAAGTTGTGAGGTGGTAAAAAAGGCTTTTAAGCCATTAAATGGCGCACCGGTGAGAAACCGAAAGTCGAGTTCTCCGATTTTTCCCCCTTCGTTGATAAAGGTATGAGTGTGTTCTTTGAGGCGTAAATGCGCGATCGCGCCTACTTTTTCCATCAGGCGAAACAAGTGGTAATAGCAACCAAAGAAGACGTGCAATCCCATTTCCACATGATTGCCATCCGCATCAACCCAACTGCCCACTTTACCGCCAACAAAAGGACGAGATTCATAAATTTCCACCTCCCATCCCGCATCGGCTAAGTTAACGGCTGTGGAAAGTCCAGCTAAACCTGCACCAACAATTGCAACTCGCATCCCGCTTTTTAGATCCTTTTCTCGTGTTTCTTAAATATTGTAAAAAAAAATTAACATTAATGGCGGGAAATCATGAGTTTCCTTCTCCTTGTAAACAATCTTGAATCAAAAGTGCTAATTGCTTTAAGCGCACAGGTTTCGCGAGATAATAATCTGCCCCAGCTTCTAAACATTTTTCTTCATCCCCACTCATCGCAAGGGCGGTTAAGGCAATAATCGGTGTCTCAGCAAAATCAGGAATTGCCCGCAGTTCCCTAATCGCGGTTAACCCATCTTTCTGTGGCATCTGAATATCCATCAAAATAATATCAGGTTGATG
>JAVLCL010000509.1:0-2401 GCA_031580825.1 Halothece sp. Uz-M2-17 | reverse complement strand
CGACCAGTTTCCAGAGATTCACATTGAGAACATAGGGTTCTCCGCGATAGATCCGATGCAACTCGATTTCTCGGACATTAGCAGAACGGGTAATTCCCCCAGCTTGTTTAATTGCTTCAGTAATGGGAGGAAACTTTTGTTCGCCAGCACTACTCAAATCATAAGAACCGGGACGATACACTTCTCCTGCAATCGCAACTCGGATCGGTCGAGGTTGAACTAATGTTACCGAAACCAGGGGACGCTTTAAAATTGTTGCATAGCGTTGGGTTATTAACTCATTCACTTGCGCAATTGTTAAGCCCTGAACATCAACGCTGCCGACAATCGGTAAACTAATGATGCCATCGACAGAAACACGATACTCTCCACTGTATTCAGGAATATAAAAAATATTGATCCCAATCGTATCCCCTGGACCGAGAGTATAGGGGGTTTCTTGATAGTAAAACGGCACTTCCAAAGTCTCAACAGAAGTTTCAACAGAACTTGAGTCGGATTCAGCCGTTGGTTCTTGTAATTCTAAAAGATCCTGTGCTTGTACGGAGAGAGTAGTTCCCAAACATCCGGTCATGATGGTTGTAAAAACCATGAGTAACCATCGAGAAGATAATTGAGTCCAGTCAAACATTGGATTTTCTGGTTTCTGTTGAGTTTGATTATATTGCGTGGTAATCATGAAAGTGTTGCCCTTTCCTTGCCGTTTAAATATTTAAGTATTACCCCTTAACTTTCCTGATTTTCAGGATTGATCTCCTTAAGGACATGAATGACCCGATCTCTCCTTCAGAAGGATTGCAGGGGTTTAGTTATTGAGGTTGGTCAAGTTTGAATTACTTTCAAAGTATAGTTGATTTCACTTATTTTTACCACTACTCCAGAAAAGATGCCACGCTTGATCGTAGTTTTACTTACGACCTTATATGGAATTAATTAATTCATGGTACACATAGCGTGGAAGTACCTCTCTCCTTGATCCATTGCAAGGCACTATTCAATTACCCTTTCCGAGATTGAGCAATTTTAAAACTCAGGAAAATCACTGGAATAATTCCCACTAAAATAATCGTTAAAGCTGGTGCTGCTGCTTCAATCAAGCGTTCATCGGAGGCATATTGATATACTTGAACGGCGAGAGTATCAAAATTAAAGGGACGAATTAAAAGCGTTGCAGGGAGTTCTTTCATAACATCCACAAACACTAACATGACTGCTGTTAAAATTCCGCCCCACATTAACGGCGTATGAACGCGCAATAGGGTGCTACTGACACTATGTCCTAAACTTCTAGAGGCTTCGTCTAAACTGGGTTGAATCTTCTCTAAACTGGATTCTACGGCATTAAAAGAAACAGCAAGAAATCGTACTAAATAAGCAAAAATTAATGCAGTGATGGTTCCGCTTAAGAGTAAACCCGGAGAAACTTCAAATGTTGCTCGCATCCAGTTATCAATGGCTTTATCTAAACGGGTAACTGGAATCAAAATTCCCACGGCAATTACAGTTCCGGGAATGGCATACCCCATTGCAGAAATGCGAACCCCAAAGTTAAGTAACCAAGACTTTCCTTGGCGTTGTCCATAAGCTAAAAAGAGCGCGATCGCGCTGGCTAACAGAGCACTAATCACGGCTAAAATCAGGCTATTTTGCGCCAAATCCCAAAAACTTTGATTCAGGGTATATTCCGCATTAGCAACCGTTAAATAGACCAAATAAACGGCAGGCACAATAAATCCTAAGATTAAGGGGAAAAGACACGCCAGAATTGCAAAAATTGCCCGAAATCCAGATAACTGATGTTTTTGCGCTGACTGAAAACTTCCTCCTGCTTGGTAATAGCGGGCTTGGCTACGGGATAAGCGTTCGAGAAGAATTAAAATTGCAATAAATAGCATTAATACAGCTGCTAACTGCGCTGCTGCGAGACGTTCGCCCATGCCAAACCAAGTGCGATAGATTCCCGTGGTAAAAGTGGTTACGCCAAAATATTGAACGGTTCCAAAATCTCCCAAGGTTTCCATTAAAACTAATGCGACTCCGGACGCGATCGCGGGACGGGCTAAGGGAAGGGCAACGGTAAAGAAACTCCGCCAGGGATTACATCCTAAACAACGGCTGGCTTCTAACATTCCGGTTGCCTGTTCTAAAAATGCCACCCGCACTAGCAAATAAACATAGGGGTATAATACTAAAATTAGCATCGCGATCGCGCCGTAAATGTTCCGAATTTCAGGAAACCAGTAATCATTGACACTCACCCAACCAAAAACAGATCGCAGGGCAGTTTGTACTGGACCAAAAAAGTCCAGAAGATGGGTGTAAGTGTAAGCCAGAAGATACGCAGGCGCAGCAAGGGGAAGTAACAACGCCCATTCTAGAATCCCGCTTCCAGGAAACCGAC
>JAVLCL010000506.1:0-2412 GCA_031580825.1 Halothece sp. Uz-M2-17 | reverse complement strand
AGAAATCCGCAATTCCATCCAAAATCAAGATTTCTGCCTGTATTACCAACCGCAAATGAATCTCAAAACGGGAGAAATTACAGCAGTAGAAGCCCTCATTCGTTGGCAACATCCGCAGCGAGGACTGCTCACGCCTAAGGATTTTATCCCCTTTGCCGAAGAAAGCGATCTCATTTGTGACCTCGGAGATTGGGTGTTAAAAACAGCCTGTCAGCAACTGGCACAGTGGCAACAACAAGGAATTAATGAAGTACGAGTAGCAGTCAATGTTTCCGGTCGTCAGTTTCAACAAGCAGAATTTGTAGAAACGATTCAACAAATTTTAGCGGAGACAGAGATTCCTGCATCAGCCCTTGAAGTTGAAATTACTGAAACAACTGCAGCCCAGAATATTGATCTCACCAACTGGATTCTGAAACAGTTACAGCAAATGGGAGTGAGTGTCGCGCTTGATGATTTTGGAATGGGCTATTCTTCTCTCAATGCGATTAAGAATTTTCCCTTGAATACGATTAAAATTGATCGCAATTTTATTAAAGACTTGAGTAACAGTACCATTGACAGCGCGATCGTCAATAGTATCATTACCTTAGCTCAAGGTTTAAACTTACGGGTTGTTGCCGAAGGGGTGGAAACCTTACAACAACTGGAAACTTTAGCTAATATTCCTCTCCCCTCCTGTAGTCGAGGAACCCCCCAAGAGGTGCAAGGGTATTTTATCAGTGAGCCTCTTGCCACAGAAGACATCACAAACTTTTTATTGAATAGTTCTTCTAACGCAATAAATTTACCTTGGCAAATCAAGGGTTTTAGTGAAGAAAATAGTCTTTTATCAGTTTCTTCTCCACCTTCTGAGAATTTAAATGAATTTTCTAACGTTGGTAATTCTCAACTGCAACAGTTGTTGAACCAAACCCGACGGGAACAACTGGTGGCACAAATGACGCAACAAGTTCATGCGTCTTTAGATTTAGAGGAAATTTTTCAAGTGACCGTTGAAGAAATTCGGGACTTTTTAAAAACGGATCGGGTACTGCTTTATCGGTTTGATCAAGATTGGAATGGACGAGTGGTGATTGAATCGGTTGCAGATCATTGGGAGGCGTTATTTGATCGTCAAATTGATGATCCCTGTTTTCAAATCAAATCTGCCCCTTTATATACGAATGGGCGCGTTTTAGCGATCCAAGATATTGAGAAATCAGAAATGACTCCTTGTTATCGGGAGATGTTACGGTCATTTCAAGTGCGAGCCAACTTAGTGATTCCCATTCTCAATCAAAATAATCTATGGGGATTGCTCATTGCCCATCATTGTCGCAGTAGTCGGAGTTGGCACCCAACAGAAGTCAATTTGTTAAAACAATTAGCAACACAAGTTGGGGTTGCCATTCATCAAGCAGAACTTTATCAACAACTCCAGCAAGCGAATCAAAAACTAGAAGAACTTGCCATTAAGGATGGTTTGACGAAAATCGCCAACCGTCGCTGGTTTGATGATACCCTTGACCGACAATGGCACCAACTGCAACGAGAGGAAAAACCTTTAGCTTTAATTTTATGTGATATTGATGATTTTAAGCCCTACAATGACTATTATGGTCATCAAACTGGTGATCAATGTCTGGTACAAGTTGCTCAAGCCTTACAAAGTGTTGTTAATCGCTCCGATGATTTAGTCGCACGGTACGGGGGGGAAGAATTTGCGATTATTTTACCGAATACTCTTGGGGAAAAAGCCATGATCGTGGCGGAACGAGCACGAAAAGCAGTAGCGAGTTTAAAGATTCCTCATGAGAAGTCTTCCACTGCTCCTTATGTGACAGTGAGTTTGGGAGTAGGTGCTTTGATTCCCAGTTCGGAAAATAGTCGTAAGGAATTAATTCGTCGTGCTGATCAGGCTTTGTATGCAGCTAAAGGTTGGGGGCGCGATCGCGCAATTAATTTCTTCTATCAAAAATAAAGGGCGAACGATGGGACTCGAACCCACGAATGGCGGAACCACAATCCGCTGCCTTAACCACTTGGCTACGCTCGCCGTAAATTACTCAACTTATTCTAACATGGTAGGTACAAAGTGCGTCAACCCAAATCGGATTTTCAATGGAGATGATATGAAACTCAAGTCTTGGGAAATCAGTCTGCTCATTAGTAGTATTGCTGTCATTGGCATTGGAGCAGCAATGGCAATTACTAACCCTCGTCGTCAAGCCTATCAAGAATATGCAGCCGAAAAGATGAGTGTTTACATTAAAGAAGAAGTTTGTGCAGATGCACCAAAAGCCTTAGGAGACTTCTTAGAACGTCAATGTAATCAGTTAGTTGATAGTGGACAAAAACCCTTACAAGATCTGATTGCTCAATCCACTCAAAGGCATAACTATTTTTTATTTAGTATTTATGAAACAAATT
>JAVLCL010000507.1:0-2412 GCA_031580825.1 Halothece sp. Uz-M2-17 | reverse complement strand
CCTCCACATTGGGATTTATAATACCCCCGATGAATCCATTTATGATGCTAGTGTGCGCACTGTTTCACGAATTTGTGACAAAATTAGTCACTGGCCAGCAGGAACCAAGGTGCTTGACCTTGGCGCAGGTTATGGTGGCTCCGCTCGTTATATGGCAAAGCATCATGGCTTTGATGTTGATTGCTTAAATATCAGTTTGGTGCAAAACGAGCGCAATCGCCAGATGAACCAAGAACAGGGGCTTGCTGATAAAATTCGCGTTTTTGATGGCAGCTTTGAAGAGTTACCCTTTGAAAATAATACTTACGATGTCCTCTGGTCACAAGATTCTATCCTGCATAGCGGTAACCGTCGGAAAGTGATGGAAGAAGCCGATCGCGTCCTCAAGTCTGGAGGCGATTTTGTCTTTACCGATCCTATGCAAACAGACGATTGTCCAGAAGGAGTCTTAGAACCTGTATTAGCTCGCATCCATTTGGATAGTTTGGGTTCAGTCGGCTTCTATCGTCAAGTGGCGGAAGAACTGGGTTGGGAATTTGTTGAATTTGATGAACAAACTCACCAATTGGTTAACCACTATAGTAGAGTGTTGCAGGAACTGGAAGCTCATTATGAGCAACTACAACCGGAATGCTCAAAAGAATACTTAGACCGGATGAAGGTGGGCTTAAATCACTGGATTAATGCCGGTAAAAGTGGTTACATGGCTTGGGGGATTCTCAAGTTTCATAAACCGTAGTTGATTGCTTTCTCAAGTTGAACTGACTTTCCCCTTCCTTACTATTGGAAGGGGATATTTATAAAAGTTGTTGGCTATTGGTTATTTCAGTGACTGAATTTGTCATTGATCGCGTTTCTTAGTTTGTTGAGAATTAAGAATATATCTCATGAAAGTGAAAACTGCCATAACAAATAACTAATAACAAACAACAAAATCAAACGTTGGGAACATTTGAGCAAGCTCATTATTCCAGTTACACTAAAGAATAGAAAGAGAGTTGGCGAGGTAGTTGCAATTCTGTGTGTCTTTAGAGCACAGAATTGAGGAAAGTCCGGGCTTCTAAAGACCAGACTGCTGGGTAACGCCCAGTGCGGGTGACCGTGAGGAAAGTGCCACAGAAACATACCGCCGAAAAAGGGTCAACCTTTTCCGGTAAGGGTGCAAAGGTGCGGTAAGAGCGCACCAGCAGCATCGAGAGGTGCTGGCTCGGTAAACCCCAGTTGGAAGCAAGGTCGAGGGAAGCTATGGTTGGTCTTTTACCGGCTTCCGATGCAAGGGAGTACCGCTTGAGGCTTTTGGTAACAAAAGTCCCAGATAGATAACTACCCTCAAGTAACACTTGAGAACAGAACCCGGCTTATGTCCAACTCTCTTTCTATTCGAGTTTTTTCTAGTTGAAAAAACAATTTTTCTCTAAACAAATGGTCATTTAATAAGTCTTGTAGGAAGGAAATGAGGGCAAATCGCTCTTCTGAATTGGCAACCGATGGTCGTAAGTCGAAAACAGATTCAAAAGCACCGCGCTCTGGATATCGACAAGGGGGATTACGCCGTACTCGGGAATTGGAAAAACTGGTAAAACGGTTAGGATTGACAGATACGACTCCCGTTAATTGGAAATTATTGGATTTAGCTTTGACTCACCCGAGTGCTTCTAGTGCAGCGAATTATCAGCAACTAGAGTTTGTTGGGGACGCTGTGGTGCGTTTAGCAGCATCAGAGTTATTATTGGAAACATATCCGGAAGCTCCTGTGGGAGATTTTGCTGCCATTCGTTCGATTTTAGTTAGCGATCGCGTGTTAGCAGAATTTGCTGAAAGCTACGGGATGGATGGATTTTTGCTGATGGCAGGAAGTGCAGCCAAAAATAAAGCAGGAGCGCGATCGCGCTTAGCCGATACCTTTGAAGCAGTATTAGGTGCGCTTTATCTTAGTACCAACTCCATGCATTTAATCCGTCCTTGGCTTGATCCAATTCTCAAAGAAAAAGCAGATCAGATCCGTCAAGATCCAGCACGTCAAAACTATAAAGACGCGCTCCAAGAATGGACACAAGCTCATTATAAAGTTCTTCCTCATTACCAAGTAGAAGAAACCGGACATGGCTATGATGATCCGGAACGGTTTACCGCCTATGTTTGGTTACAAGACCGCTACTTAGGTCAAGGGAAAGGACGCTCGAAAAAAGCAGCCCAACAAGCTGCTGCTCAGTCTGCCTATCAACAACTTACCCAATTATGAATCGTCCTCATACCACAGTTGTCCTTGCCATGAGTGCTGACGGCAAAATTGCCGATACGGCGCGATCGGCAGCAGAGTTTTCCTCTCATATCGATCGCGCTCATTTAGAACGACAAGTGGCAAAAGCGGACGCAATTTTATTCGGTGCGGGGACACTTCGTGCTCATGGT
>JAVLCL010000505.1:0-2413 GCA_031580825.1 Halothece sp. Uz-M2-17 | reverse complement strand
TAAATTTCGTTGGTGTTTAAGTTCCAATCCCATACTCCTACTTTTGCCCCTTCTGCAGCCAGTTGATACCGTTGTTTACTTTCTTGCAACGCCTGTTCTGTTGCAGCGCGATCGCTGATATCACGACTGACACAAATAATCTTATCTTGATCAACGAGCGTTAAAGATAATTCTTGGGGAAAGGTTGTCCCATCTTTTCGTTGCGCGATCGCGTTTCCTCGCCAATACCCATATTGTTTTAGAATTGGCATCATGACTTGTTCCAGACGGGCTGCTTCTTCAGGAGCATAAAGATCTCGCCAATTGCACCCCATTAACTCACTAGAGGAATCATAACCAAAAATCTCGGCATGAGCTTGATTCAAATAGCAAAAACAATCATTTTCCACCATCCCAATCCCATCGACCGCAGCTTCCACTAACGCCAGTTTTTGATTTCTTTCGATTCGCACTTGATCTTGAGTAATGGCTAGCCCAGCTAAGTGACTAATCATTTGCGTGAGTTCTAAGTCACGGGGGGTTGGCTCTTCCACTCTTGAAGAATAACAGCAAAATGTCCCGAGTAATGCCCCATTTTCACCAAAAATGGGATAAGACCATGCTGCTTGTAAGTTAAAGCTCAATGCTAAATCTCGAAACTCTTCCCAGAGGGGATCGGTGGCGATATTACTGACAATCACCGGTTCTTTGCGATAAGCTGCTGTCCCACAACACCCGACGTTTGGTCCAAGGGGTAATCCTTCTAACGCTTCTAGATATTCCTGAGGAAGATTAATCGCTTCACCTGAACCTAAACAGTTATCTTTTGGATTGTAAAGTAAGAAGGAGCCAATGCGGTTGGGAATTAGGGTTTCTACGGTGCGAATCAGTTGCTTTAAAATCTTGGAAAGAGGCTGATGAGTGGCAATTGCTTCCAGGATAACCGTTTGTTCTTTTAGTTGCAATTGATTCCAAGCGCGATCGTTAATATCGCTCACTATTATCTCTTGATTTGAGCATTCAACAATTTGGTGGTAAGGAATGGGAGATGTTGCTCTCAACGATTCCCACTTGTGAAGTAAATTCGCAGGTTGTGTTGCTTCAACTAAAATGGCAGATTCATAACGGTCTAAGCAAATTCTTGAACAAACACTGTTAAATATTAATCGTTTCTCAGTGTGAATAATGATCCAGTTGACGCTAACTTTTTTTTGATGCAGTAATTGTTTGGGATCAGTGTTTAGATTAACAACTTCCAGTTGCACAGAGTTCCCATTCTCTAATTTCCCCTCATTAATCGCTTTAAAAGACGAAACGTCCCAACTCTCGATTGCTGCTGAATTGGCCCACAGGATTTGACGTTGCTGTACATCATAAATCCAGATGGGTGAGTTTAAACGCTCAAAAAGCTGTAAATCAGTAAATTGTAAAAAGTCGCACTCAGCATCAGGAGTTTGTGTCATGATTTCGGCATTAGCTGGTGATCGCTTTCTTTCAACTGGGATTGTGCCTGTAATGTATTTACCGTCAAACAATTATAGTTTCATAACAATATTGTGATTAAAATTAGATGAGAAAGCAAAGGCTAACCACATTCTAAAGCAATTCTAAAAAAATGTTTAACTTTTGAGTAATTTTAATCAAAGATGAAAATTGAGAACTATTATTGTTTCCATCAACCATACTTAATCACAAGGGTTGTGGTTATCATACCCTCTTCTGTGATTACGTCGATCATCTCTAATATATCTGACCTTGACTTTATCTTTTTCCGCACAAGAAGCAAGAGACGCATTCGGATCATCACATTCGAGGGTGGGATGAGACGTGAGTGAACTCTGTATTATAGATACGGACTCGACGATTGGGTGCTAGAGGCGTTGAACTGACAAAATGAACTTTTGGACGATTCCACTCTTGACTAGGATAGTCTCCAATATAGCGGGTAACAGCAATCTTTAAATCGTTCATCCTATTTGCTTGATGAATACCCAGTCTATTATTATTTTGAGCTTTCACTCCAGTCATTATCGCAAAGAAACTGATCATCGCTAATAAAAAGGAAGCCGTTCCAGTTCCTAATAAATTCCTAATAGTTGCAGTCAACGTGACAAACCTTATCACTAAAACTTAAATAATTATAATATGATGACAACTATATGCTTAGTAATGTTCCCTTTCGGAGCAATTAAGTTATTACACTGAACACAGGATAAGGTTGATTATAGAAAGGATTATTTTTTCTTTTTCTAAGCAAAAACTAGAAAAAGATCATTTTTAATCTAGAAATTTAAGGATTGTTAAAGTTCCGATTTCTATCACCCAAAATAGGCATACACTATAAGTAAATGTGAGGAAAGGAGACTTTCATGTCAATCGCCACAATTAACCCAGCAACAGGGGAAACGCTCAAGCATTTTCAACGCCTCACCAC
>JAVLCL010000504.1:0-2424 GCA_031580825.1 Halothece sp. Uz-M2-17 | reverse complement strand
CAATAACTTGTATCACTAATATATGAATATTTAACATCGATGGCAAACCGTGCTTTTTTTGCGATATCAGGAAATATTATTTTTTCACTATCAAAAAAAATTGAATAACGCATTTGAGGTTGTTGTAACTCATACCAGTTTTGCTTGGTTGCTCGATTCTCTAAACGTTCTTTGTAAGTTTGTAAATGTTCAATGACAGCAGGAAATGGCTCTATATCTATTCCGTGATACATATAAATTAAGTATTGATCCTTATAATCAACTGACCACTTTTTGATATCCTTACCCACAACTAAGGGCTTAATAATTTCTGCACATTCAGGATTTTTAGCAATTAACTCTTCTCGTTTAGCCCCATTAATAATAAATGCAGGATTATAGCCTGTCTTAACACCATAAAAAATTTTTCCTTTCACATATTCTCCCAATGGTGTTCCCACTTCTTCCATTCTCTTGATGCGTTTGACTATTTCTGAATCAGCCAGCATCCAGTTTTTTCCATCTAATGCTTTATTTGGTAATGCTTCTCCTGTTTGTTTAATGAGGTTTAGAACATCAGGATAGGGATAATCTAAAGACTGTACTTCTGTATAACGAATTGACTGATGTTTTTTCTTTATTCCTTTTTGTGCAATGAAAATCATCGGATAAGCAGAAGCATTTTCAAAAATAGGTAAATCCCTAAAATCAGTAATACTGGAAACCTGACAAGTTTCTGCAACATGTTCCCTTAATTTTTCTCCATAGTTTGCCCGAAACCATTTATTAGAAGAAATAAACGCCAGCATTCCCCCCTCTCGCAACAGTTGCAAACTCCGAGCATAAAAATAACAATATAAGTCAGAACGAGAACTGTGTACTTCTGAGAAATTCTTTTTCAGTGTCGGTTTAATTTCCTTAAATAATTCCATTCGCACATAAGGGGGGTTCGCCACTTGAATATCAAACCCTCCCTCAGCGATAACTTCTGCAAATTCAACCGCCCAATCAAACCCAGAAACGTCACTACTACCATGAGTAATCAGAGAAATTTGTTCCCGATATTGATTAATTTCTGCTTCTAACTGTTGCTTTTCTCCCCCTTTATGCGCCTGTAAATATTTCGCTTTTGCCTTTTGATACTGTTTAATTAATTCATCTCGAAACGCCGCGCTTCCTTGGGGGTTTGGCGCAAGCAAACTGTCTCCTGTTTCAATTTTAAATTTGAGATTGGGTAACGGTGGCGGATCATCCCCTTCATATTCCACTGCGAGAGATAACCATAATCTTAATCGTGCGATATTAACTGCAAATTGATCAATATCTACGCCATAAATATTATTTTCGATAATCTCTAATTTCCGTTTATAAGTGGTTTTTTCATCGACTTTCCGCACATTAAACAGACAATTTCTTAACTCTAATAACTCCTGTAACATTCCCAATAAATAAGCGCCACTTCCACAAGCCGGGTCACACACTTTAACTCGTTTTAGGGCTGCTAAAACTGCTTCAGGATCACGTAAGTTTTCAGGGTGGCGTTCATCTACAAATTTTGCAATGACTGTTTCCGACTCATCTTTTAACTGACTGTTGAGATAGCCTTTTAACGCTTCCCGACACATAAAAGAAACAATCGGTTTTGGGGTGTAATAACTCCCAGATTCATGACGACCAGTTACCAACTCTTCAAACACTTTCCCCAACATTTCGGGGTCAACGGCGACTTCTACATCTAAGGGAGTGCTTTCGGTAACGGTGAAATTAAACCGCGAAAATAAATCTTCTATAATCTTCTCAATGGCTTCATCGGGAACAACGATCGCGCTGTTTTTATCTGCTTCATCTTGTTCAAATAATCCTCCGTTGAGATAGGGAACTGTTCCAATAATGTCTCCCCAATATCCGCCGTTATTAATTCCTGCAATATCGTTTTGTTGCGGGTTATTGAGTCCAAAAAAGAATAAGGGTTTGAGACGATTTTCATAAATATTGGTTTGTTCTGTATTGTTTTGATAATCTTCCCACAGTGCATTGAGATAGTCGCTGTTTCCTTGAAACGTTAACCAACCTTTCTTCTGAATAAATGCAATAAACATCAGACGGTTAAATAGCTTTTGGGTAAAGATGCGTCGCTGTTCCTTATCGGCTAAGGTGGGTTCAATCAAAGTTTCAACTGCTTCAAACACCTCGCGATATTTGTCAAAGAATTTCTCCGTGACTTTCTCAACATCAAAGGCTTCATCATGGCGAGTTTGAATGGCTAAGGGAGACTCGGAACCAATATCATCAACATCGAGTAAACTAAGACGTTCTACAGCCGTTCGCAGTTGTTCGTATTGACTGACTCTAAGACGGCGGAATACTTCTCGCTTTTCCTGTTTCGGATCATATTTAACGTTAACGAAATGCCAGGCGGTTTGTTCTCTCTCAGAGAAGATAAAT
>JAVLCL010000503.1:0-2431 GCA_031580825.1 Halothece sp. Uz-M2-17 | reverse complement strand
GTAAGGTGACATCTTTAAATTCAATTTTATCCTTTAACCCTTGACAACGCTGACCTCCCAAGCGAGACCATTCCTTATCGTCTTGGGCTAAAATCTCATTCAAGCGATCCATCCGTCCAGAATTTTCAGCAAGTCGATTCAGCATCTGAGCTAAACCTCCTAACTGTGTCGATAACCGATTGAGCGCAGCAATAAAGGTAAATAAAGCAGGAATCACCAGTGCTTGCTCATTACTTAAAATAATAAAACCTAAAATTAGTAATAGCCCTACCGTCGAAATTGTTAACGCTTGATTCACGGGTTGGCTAATTTGTAAGAAACGCTCTTGTTTTTGCAATAAAGGCACTAAATTCCCAGTGAGATGATGGGTTTGGGCAATGGTTTGCCGTTGCCGACCAAAACTATGAATCAATCGTAACCCCTGAATGCTCTCGACAATTTGCTTCACTACACTGACAATTGCTTGTGTCACATCACGGGAACTTTGCCGAATTTGAGGAATAATGTAGCGTTGCACCGCCAGCAATCCGCCAGCAAGAATAATGGCAACGATTGATAAAACGGGTGAAATGGCAATTAAAACCGCAATATAAGAAATAATAATAAAGAAATTAACAAACAATTGATTCCATAAAGTGAGTTCAGTATTAACTGCCTGTTGTGAATCTTGAATATATTGAGATAAATCCCCCACTTTATAACTACTGGCACAGGGAAAACTCAACGACATAATTTGGCGAAATACCTGATCAATCATTTGCGCCCGCACCCTTGCCCGTAAGTAACCCGCACTGACTAACCCCACATAACTTAAGCCACTGCGAAGAAACTGCATGACGATCGCGAGGACAATCAAACTAATAAACAACTGCCCTCGACTCCACTCAGAAACATAAGGCGCCAGCCAATTCAGTTGCTCCATTTCTCCTAACGAGCCTTCTTGTAGCACCCGCAACGCCACATAAATCACCCCAAATGTACTGCCTTCAAACACAGCAGCGAGCAAATTGCCATTAAAGGCAAGTAAAAGCAGTCCTCGATTGTAATTGGCAATCTTTAAAATAATCCGATAAGCGGGACTCTTCACCTGTTGGCGGATAAATTTTTTGAAATACTGCCAAGGACGTGGTTTTTGAGCTAACAACTAAAAAAACTCCTTCTGTTTTACAGGGCGCGATCGCGCTCTCTTAAAAATTTTACCCTTAAGACTAAGATGAGAAAATATTAACTTAAGGGAACCAGTTTTCATCTAAGATCTTCTCTAAAGGCGCGATCGCGCTTTCAGGGAAGGTATTGAGCGGTAATCCTGATTTTTCCGATGCAATCACTCTCGCATCTTGATAAGATTGATCAAAGATTTCATTTAAATAGGGTTTTAAGCTGGGACTATCTTCTAGTTGATACTTGATGTGTTGTCGGAAGTTAGCGATTTCTCCTCGCCAATGTCTGCGGTTTCTCTCAGCTTCATTTTCCCAGTATTTGAGTTTCAATAAATGTTCAAATAGTCGTTTTAATAAACTTTGCAGCTTTCTCTTTTCTCGTTTACTCAAATCTAAAACTTCATCAATCAGATTTTCCCAATTAACGGCTTCAAATTCTTGATTTTGCAGGTGCTTAACCGTTTCCAATATCCAGAGATGATAATCAGTCTCATAGAGTTGTTTTTGTCCTTGTTGAGACTCAGCGACCATTGTGATTGACCTTTTTTAGTTACGATAACCAGTTTTCATCTAAGATTTGATCGAGGGGCGCGATCGGTTCGGAAGGAAAAGACGCTAAAGGTAATCCTGAGGCAGTCGAGGCAAGTTTGCGCCCTTTTCGGTAGCATTCAGGATAAACTTCTTTGATATATGGCTTTAAACTCGGGCTATCGGCTAAGATTTCTTGGAGTTGCTGACGAAAATTAAGAATTTCTCTTTTCCAATGTGCTTCATTGTCTTTAACTTGAGATTCCCAGTATTTCAGTTTCAGTAAATGTTCCACCAATTTTTTGAGTAAACTTCTCAACTTTTGTTTCTCTCGCCGACTCAAATCGGATACCTCATCAATCAAATTCTCCCAGTCAATTGCCTCAAATGCTTGGTTTTGCAGTTTCTCAACCGTTTCTAACACCCAGAGGTGGTAATCAATCTCATAGAGTTGTTTTTGTCCTTGTTTAGATTCTGCAACCATTGTTATTGACCTTTTTAAATTACGGCAACTAGTTTTCATCTAAGACTTGATTGAGAGGCGGGATCAGTTCCGACGGTCACGCGCAGGCACCTTCCGTGACAGAAGGCGTAATCTTTGACTCGCCTTATATCCAAGGTCGGGCATACGCTTGATTTTACGGCGATTCCTATAAGCTCAGCATAACTTAAGGGAACCCGTTTTCATTTGAGCGGGTAGGATTCGAGAGTCGCCTCTCTCCTCCCCCCTAAGAACCGCACGT
>JAVLCL010000502.1:0-2434 GCA_031580825.1 Halothece sp. Uz-M2-17 | reverse complement strand
AAGCAAAAACAAAAGTTGATCAGGTTTTATATCCTAAAAGATGGGATAAAGTTAGCTTAGATGTGGTTCCATCTCATATTCGATTAAGTGATATGGAACCCGATTTATTAAAAACAATTGATGTTGATAATGTTCTCGCTAAGAAACTAAAGAAGTATAAAGATCAGTATGATTTTATTTTTATTGATCCTCCTCCTTCCTTCGGTAAAGTGAATACAATTTCTTTAATGGCTTCATCTGCGGTTTTAATTCCGACGCAATTAGCTCCTTACCCCATTCGTGCTTTAGAATATGTAATGAACCGTGCTTTTGCTATTGATGACGCAAGAGAAGAACCGCTTCCCATTTTAGGAATTGCTGTCAGTATGTATGATAGAAGTACGAGTAGGGTCAATACAGAAATGTGTGAATTAATAGATTCAATTCTCAATAAAGATGAAAGACGAAAGGAAATTTCTCTTCTTCCTGAAAATACTTGGATTCCTAATTTATCTGTAGTTAATAGTAATGCTTTAAAGGGTCGTCCACTTTGTGAAGCTGAGTTTGATGATCAATTACCTAGACACCAGAAAGAAGCAGTTGCTAGGGCTTTTTCTCACTATGAGGCATTAGCTCAATATTTATCCTCTGTCAACTAAGAAAATAGAACTAATATGCAAGAAAAAACTGCACAAGAAAAAATCATTCACTATCTCAGAGTTAAACCCAGTACTCACGGAGAAGTTGAGACCGTTTTACTCGCTATTCCTAACAAGGAAAAAGTAAAAAGTGAGATTTCACAAGAAGAACGAAAGCTAATTGAAGAAACTTTCAAGGAACAAGGGACAAATTTAATTCCGATTATTGTCAGACGCATTGAACCCGATGAAGAAGATCATGAGTATGAGGTGGTTTATGGTCAAAAATGGTGTATCATTGCCGATGAATTACGAATCGATCGTTTATGGACGTGGGTATTTGATCTAAAAGATAGTGATGTTCCTCTCATTCAGGAAAAAATGGCTGCCTTAGCTGGAAGTCAAAATGTACCAAACATTTATCGAAAAGATATCCAACGTTTAGAAACAGCTATTCAAAGAATTGAGAATAAACTTCCCACTAAATTAGATGTTTTATATGCATTTAATTATATAGAAACATCAGAATTATTAGAAAAATTAGCCTTTGCTAATATCAAAGGAAAAACAGCACAAAAAATTGTTAATTCAGTAAAAGAAGAACGCCAAAAGAGATACTTTCAATCTCTTAATGAGTTAGAAAAGCGAGTTATTGGACTGGGTTCTACTAGCATATTTAACATTCTAGATTCATGGGGTTAATTAAGCGGTAGGATAAACAATACAAGGCTCACCTTACTACTCTTCCCAAGCTAGTTTTAAGCGCTTTGGGACTGAGAAGCAGCTTGCTGAAACAACTTCTCTTTTCCCTTTTGTAGAATACTCTTAAACAAAGCCGTGCGTTGATTATTTTGGAACACTTCTTGCAACTTGGTTTGTAAACGGTTGAGATTTAAAGTTTCTCCACTTTCTTGACTCAATTCTTGTTCTTGGAAATATTCGATTAGGCTTAACCCAGCAATGCGAGTCAGATAAGCAGCACTTAACCCTTGCACTGTTCCCCCAGCGAGATAAGTGAAGGCGTTGGCTTTTAAGACACTGGTCATGGTTTGCGTGGAAAATTCCACTAACCCCAACTGCACCATTTGTTTACCCAAAGTTCCAGCAACATTTTGGGCTTGTTGCCAAGAAAATTGCGGTTGATACAGTTTACCTAAATCAAACACCAATTGCGCATTAATTGCTGCGGTGGCAAGTAAATCTAAACTGCTAACCGGATTCGCAAAAGCAGCCCCTGCTGCAACCCATTGATATTGTTCAATATAGGGCATCGCCCGTTGACGACGAATGTCATTAAGAATCGCTTTTGCTTCTTGTTTCAGGAGGTAAGTTTTGCGCCAAGTGCTTTGACAAAGGAGACTCTGTTTTTCTTCACTGAGGAGGGTTTGTAACCGTGTTCCTAAAATTTCAATTTGCGGTTCTGGGGTTTCTTCCCACTCTTGGCGAGTGTTATCCGCTTTAAATTTTCGGACTTTAATTGGTGCCGGTGCTGCGGTAGTGCTGATGATATCTGCTGCGGGAATAACCTCACTGAGGCGAGTTTTCAGTTGCTTTAAGATAACCGCCTGTTGTTCGGGAGAATAGTGATCTTGTTTGTTCAAGACGAGTAAAATTTTTTGTTGCAGTTGACTCCATTTTTTAATGGTTTGATATTCGGAGTCGGTGAGGTCGCCATTGACAACGAAAATTGCAATTTCGCAAGGGAGAACTGTGTTGTCAATCGCTGCACTATCACTCTCGTTTTGATATAGGGCGGGCGTTTCAAGGAGACGATCTGAAGCAAGGGTGAGGGCTGATTTGAGGCGGGTTTTGCCGAC
>JAVLCL010000501.1:0-2458 GCA_031580825.1 Halothece sp. Uz-M2-17 | reverse complement strand
TTCTTCTGGTGTTACCGCTTCTTTTTCCGTGGTTTCAGGAGAAGGCTGTTCAGTTACTTCTTCTTCTATTACTGCTTCCGGTTCTGTGGGGGTTTCCTCTTCCGTGGTTTCAGGAGAAGGCTGTTCTGCTGCTTCTTCTGGTGTAACCTCTTCCTCTGGTTCTTCTACAGGAACTTCATACTCAGCATCAACAATCACACGAGCTTCTTCTGCTGTTAATTCTCCGCGAACCAGTTTTGAGAGCGTATCTTCTCCTTCCGGTTGGTAAGTAAACAATCTTGCTGCGGTATTAAAAGCGTTATTAATGAGGTTACCATCCCCATCAAGGAGTTCTAACTTAATCCAGTTTTGTCCCACTTCAAAGCCTTCAAGGTAAACCGGTAGCCAGTTATCCATAATGAAACTTTCACCGTTAATTGTCGCCCGAACTCGCCAATCTCGTTGGGAAGCAGGGTTAATAGCGGAACTATCTTCATCGTCAAGGCGAATCGGAGCATTAGTCAGATAATAATCTAATAAAATCGGTTCTGCACCATAGGTTCCTTTGGGACGGCTATAGGTTAACAGAGGCTGTTCTGTATTCGGTGCATTCTCTCCGGTTTCTGTAAATAAATGAAAAGTCACCTGGGCATAAGCCCCTTCATTCTTGAAACTTTCATGCCACGGACGAGAGGCAAACATCCGAACGGTATGCGTTCCAGGATCAAGATCTTCAAAAACAATCGGTTCTTCTGCGCTATATACAGCACGATAGGGTTGATTATCTAAAATGACGTGAAGATGGGGACCCATCCCCAAATCTTCATTCTTAAACAAAGGATAGTCTTTGACATCAACTTTGATGCTAACTTGAGTATCGTCTAAAACTTCCCCATTTTTGGGGCTAAGGATAGATACTTGCGGTTGATAATTATCAATGGTTTGTCTTAACTCTTCTAAAACTGCTGGAGGGGCCACTTCTGTTAACTTGGGTTCTGGGGCGGAAATTTCTTCCACTTCTTCGGCTTGAGGTTTTTCTTCTCCCCCACAACTGACCAGTCCGATACTTAATAAGCCAATCAAAAGACTACAGCACATCAACCTTGCCCATTGACGAATTTTCGTTTGACTAAACACGATTTTATCTTTCCTCATGACTATATTTTCTGTGCTTCACTGTATCAGAATTAGCGACCCATCAACCCTCGGAATTACGCGAATACAAAAACCCCTCCCCAAAATGGAGAGAGGTCAAATTGTATTAACTGGCAATCATTAAGCTAGCCTTTAGAAGGAGAAGCTAGTGCGGACAACACCAACGTAAACGGTGTCGTTATCTGCGTCACCGTCAGGGTTGAAAACAGCAAAGAAACCGGGAGTTAAAGAAATGTTGTCATTGACAGGGAAGTCGTAGGATACTTCTGCAACGTAGGTTCGATCGTTATCTTCTGTAACAAATCCTAAGTTACCATCAACATCATCAAAATAGGTGGGACTTGCAAACGCGAGACCTAATTTACTGCCTTCTTTACCAATGTCAAAAAAGGCGAGGTTAGCACCAAATGTCCAACCATCAGCTTCGTCTTCATTACCAAATGCTTCAGCATCTAAATCAACGTAAGTTGCCCAACCACCAATTTCAGTACGAGACCCGAGACGGAAAGCGCCACGAAGACCAATTGCTTGTTGAGTAATATCAGCACTATCGAGGTCACCATCGCCATCAATGTCAGCAATGTTCGTTCCATCTTGACCTAAGTTATAACCTAAGCCAATGTCAAAGTTATCGCCACCGTAGTTGAGGTTTGCAGCGAGGTTATAGTCTTTGAATAAACCAACTTCACTATCGGTCGCAGAGTCACCTTGATTAACCGTGTAGCCAACACCAAAGGATAATTTATCAGTTAAGGCAATGTTAGTGCTAATACCTGTTCCGTCTTCATCAACAAAACCAATGGTTCCATCAAGTGTGACAATATCATCTTGCGTAAAGTCGTTGATTTCACCACCGCTACCAAAGTTATATTCAAAGGTTTGGTCAGGATCCATATCGTTCGCCCCAATCGCAACTTGAACGTTGTTACCGAGGGGGAAGGTGTAAATTAAATCCTCTAATTCAAAACTGCCATTTGTGTCATCAGCGTTATCTAATGCAGCATCAGCAGTTCCTGTTGAACCAATAACGAAAGAGCCATCAGCATCAGTACCGAAATCGGCAGCTTGGAAGCTCACTTTTAACTCATCGCGACCCGTGAAGCTAGCTTCAAAGTCGAGAACGGCATCGTAGAGGAAACTAATATTACTATCGACATCACCACCATTAGGTTTTTCATCACCAAAAGCAATGGTGTTCATGAAGACAACCGAACCGTTTAATTTAGTGGTTGTGGAGAATTGATTATCTTCTAAGAAGCCAACGCGACCTTCTAAGTTGTCAACCCGAGTTCCTAAAGTAGCAAGTTCAGCTTCAAACTCTTGC
>JAVLCL010000500.1:0-2466 GCA_031580825.1 Halothece sp. Uz-M2-17 | reverse complement strand
CGGGCAGTGCGATCGCGGATTAAATCCCCTAATTCGTGCAAGGTAAGGACTAAAGCAGGGGTCACTAACTTGCCTTGACCATAACTTAACCCTAGGGCAACTAGATCCAGACAATCAATATTCAGTTTCTGATCGCGCCACAAACTCAGACTTGCTCGTTTGACAATCGGCAACGTCAGGGTAATTAAACTCGTCCAAGCAATGGGGCGTAACCACAGTAATCGGTTATTATGGCTTAACCAACTCGCGATCGTGGTAAAGATGGGTAAGGCGAGACTTGACCAGTTTTCCTTGCTTGCAGTGGCGGGTGGCGTAGGCTGGGTGGAAATGGTTTTCTCAGTTGCTGCTGTTTCAATTAAAACAATTAAATGAGAGAGATTTAGGGAACGATACTGAATCGCGATCGAAGCTGCTGCACCATTTACCCTGACCTGCGTAATCTCAGGTTGTTCTAATAAGAATTGCTCTAAAGTTACCGCATAATCGCGATCATAACTTAAACGATCAATGCGGAATCTTGCCCGACCCAGACAATGATGCACTAAATGAATGTTGAGCGATAAAGAATGAGTCAACTGGTACTACTCCTGTTGAACATTGATGAAAAGGACAACCCCAGTGATTTAGGAATCGGCATGGGTTGCTGCGACAGGGACACACGGTTCTCCCTGACAAGGATTTACTTCCACTGAGATATGAGCCAAGGATGGCATCTCTTGAAGCAGGGTTTTATAATGCTCGGGCGATCGCGGGTAATGCGTCACTATAGAAATAATTGCTGCCACATGATCTTGACTCAAATGCCAAAGGTGGAGATCAACAACCCGGTTATCCGCATCCGCTTCAATGGCATTAATTACATTCAGTCGCGTCTGCTTATCCACTGCGCCATCCAGTAAAATGGTGCTACTGTCTTGAATCAGATTATACGCCCATTTGGTAATGACCGCTGCGCCCACTAAGCCCATCACTGCATCCAGCCAAATCCATCCCCAAAATTTTCCGCCACAAAGGGCAACAATGGCTAAAATTGAGGTCAACGCATCGGCTAACACATGAATATAGGCAGCTTGCAGGTTATGATCGTGGTGGTGATGCGGTTCATGATCATGATCGTGATGATCTTGCAACAACCAAGCACTAATGATATTAACAACCAGACCAATGATCGCAACGCCAATGGCTTGATCAAACTGAATTTCACGAGATTGAAATAAGCGCATTCCAGATTCTAATGCCATGATCAGCGCGATCACCCCTAAAGCAACAGCACTGGTAAACCCGCCTAAAGCACTGACTTTCCCAGTACCAAAGGTATATTTGGGATTATCAACATTCTTTCTGGCGTATTGATAAGCAAAGAGGGTGATTCCAAATGCAGCAACATGGGTGGTCATGTGCCAGCCATCGGCTAGTAAAGCCATTGATCCAAAAAGCAAACCCGTCACAATCTCAACCACCATTGTCACAGCAGTTAAAAGCATCACAATCTGGGTTCTTTTTTCAGATTTCTCCTGATTAACTAAAAAGTGATGGAAATGTTGCCAATTTTCTAAGGTATGGATATGCATAAGCGAGGATGAATCAGGAATGACGACTGGAAAGAATGCTAATCGCTAATTAGAAACGGGTTGAGAGATTTGATGATCTTGTTGGATGGTGTTGATAATATTCATTAAACGCAGTCCTAACTCCCACTCGGAAAGCCCTTGATTGTTGTAATTAATGGCAATGGAAGCAGCAGCGCGATTAACCCGCACATGGCTGACGTATTCATCTGCGTTTAAAGCGGATTGCAAGGCTTGGGCAAACTCGGCATCAATAGCAAGTTGGGGCATCCGTAACCGTACTCGACCAAGTACGGCGTGCGCGATCGCGTAACCTTGTAGATTGACTTCTCCATCTGTAGTTTCTTCTTTTTGTGGAATCGCTTCCGTTTCCGCCACCAGTTGGGGGGCTTGTTCTTTCAATTGCGTAAACACTTGGCGCACGACACTAGCGACTAATAAATTGACTAATAACGCATTTGCCCCGCGTAGTTGAAAGCGACTGGTTACAAATAATCCAATCACGACGGGAAGAATCGTTTCCACTTCTCCATGTTCTCTTAAGAATGACCCGACTTGAGAAGCAGCATCTTCTGGAGAAACAGTATTTAACTCGTTATTGGCTGTGGTTGTGGTCATCGTAAAAATTCCTTCTTTTTTTAAGGTTAATTACAATTTGGGTTAAATGATTAAACGTTAATGATTTTTTTGACAATCGTGTAAAATTCCTGCATATTTAATTCCAGTTTGGTTAGCGTAACCCGTTGCTTCTTCTGAAATATTAATGCTATGAATTTGCGCTTTCGTCAGTTGAGAAGTATCGGAAAGTTGCTCGTCTTTTTCATCAATCCATTCATAAAATTCAATGGTATCTAGATTGCAAGATGTACAACCCTCGCAATGTTCAGGAATCGGTAAC
>JAVLCL010000499.1:0-2468 GCA_031580825.1 Halothece sp. Uz-M2-17 | reverse complement strand
AGAGGGGTGACTTCGACACATCGGATTTGGGATGAGAGGGAAAGCGCGATCAGAGTTTGGGATGAGAACAAAGGCGCGATCCCTGTTTGAGATGAGGGGGAAGGCGCGATCGCTGTTTGGAATGAGAGGGAAGCGCGATCGCTGTTTAGGATGAGATGGGAAGCGCGATCGCTGTTTGGAATGAGAATGAAGGCGCGATTGGGGTGTTGGGGTGAGAAAGAATGCGCGATCGTTGTTTGGGGTGAGGGGGATTAGATTGTAGGAAGCCTGATCAATATTTGAAGCTAATTAAGCAAATTGATCAATTCATCCACATTTAAATCAGCATCTCTTAAAATTTTTCGTAATAGTCCTCTTCCAATATCTTGACCTTGATGTATTGGTATCGTGACAACTCTTCCATCAGGATGTTTTAATCGCAAATGACTTCCTCGCTGCCGAACTGGTTCAAAACCTGCTCTTTTGAGAGCTTTTACTAATTTTTCTGCTTTGATAATGGGAAGTTTTGACATTAAACTTCTATCTTTTGAATCCCCACAAATTCATTTTTGTGCTGATGATGTTCATCTTCTAAACATAGTTGAATGACTTCTTTAATATTTATCATTAACTCATCTAAAGTTTTACCTTGGCTATAACATCCTTGTAGCTGAGGAACTTCACCAACGAATAAACC
This sequence comes from Halothece sp. Uz-M2-17, assembly GCA_031580825.1. Classification (GTDB taxonomy): domain Bacteria; phylum Cyanobacteriota; class Cyanobacteriia; order Cyanobacteriales; family Rubidibacteraceae; genus Halothece. The sequence goes on along the minus strand of JAVLCL010000499.1, from coordinate 1,792 downwards.
ATCTTCATCTTTTTCAACCAGAACATAAAATTCTTGATTAGGCATTTGCTCTCCCTTATTATTGATTGTTATTTTGTTTAGTTTAACTTGATTTAACGAGTTTTTCTTCGAGAACTCAATTCAGGTTTTGGATTACTAGGTATAACTCATCAGGCTTAAAGCGCGATCGGGGTTGGGGTGAGAGGGGAAAGCGCGATCGCTGTTTGGAATGAGAGAGAAGGCGCGATCGCTGTTTGGGATGAAAGGGAAGGCGCGATCGGGGTGTTGGGGTGAGAAAGAATGCGCGATCGTTGTTTAGGATGAGATGGGGAGCGCGATCGGGCTTTGGGAAGAGTACAATGAGCAAAAGTTAGGCTGCAAATTGTCGAACTTCTAACTGTGTTCCGTGCGCGATCGCGTTTTCTGCTTGTTCTAACAATAAATCAGTTGTCTGCTCACTTAAGTAATACTCACCACAATTTTCACAGACTTCAGCAGGGACATTTTTAAAGATTAAAATAACTCCCTCCCTTTCTAAAGGAACTGTCACTTTACCCTGCTTAGTTTCTCCTTGCTGGCAAATTAAACATTTCATGTCTTTTTTCTCCTCTTATAATCTAATTCCCAGAGTTCAGAATCGGGTTGATAAGTTGTAATAACGTAAGCCCTTCTTGTTTTAAAGTCAAACCCCACCACTACATGAATGGTGACGATCAAAAACGAAACCTAAAAATAAGTAACTTGGATAAGGAGAGTCATCAAGATATTCTCTAATTACTTCCCCTGCCGAAAGAACTGTTTTTACTTCAGCTTTGCTAATTTTCCGAGAAAACATTTGCTTAATCGCATGGCTAGAAAAAATTAACTGTTCATATTCCATGCTGTCTTAATCTTTCCTTGTTTCTCTCACCCTCATTAGTCATTAATTATTTTAGCTTATGATTGGTACTGCTAAGAGAGAGAAGGCGCGATCGCTGTTTGGGATGAGGAGGGAGGCGCGATCGGGTTATAGCTGTAACCAACTTTCCCACTTAGCCACACTGGCAAAACCTTCTCCCCCCTTATTTTTGATTGACAGGTTGAATGAATTTTGGGGGATATGAAACAAATTCTCGATCACTTTCTGTTTCTTGGCGTTTAATATCCTTGTAAATTGCAGTTAAATCATAGTTGAATTTAGCAGCATGGGCAATTCTCGCCTGTCGGATTTCTTCAATAATGGGATCATTCATTATCAGTTCTCTCTTCTAGCAATTCTTCTGGAGTACAAATTGTGACTAATTCATAACCTTGAGTCAAGCAAATTCGCTCTATCTGCTTACGCATAATAGCATTAGCGATATGCTTACAGTTCCAAGTTAATAAATAATCAATGCCATTAGCAACTGCGATCGCAATGTTTGACATACTCACCGTCCTAGAAGGACGGTGATTCTTTGGTCTTTACAGATTCCAAAATTACTGATTCAGCGACACCACTTACTGATTCAAGTTTCCCTTCATCAGCAGAGGCGGAAGTCTCCTCAGTCGTTTCCTCTTTCAAGGCAGTTTCCCAATGCCCTTGGGTACTGTTGTTTGACCATTCCATTCCTAACGCTTCCATCCCTTTCTTTAGGATGTTCAATGCTGCGTTTGTATCCCGACAAAGCTCAATTCCGCAACTAGGACACTTGTGGGTTAAGCGTGCTTAAGGCTTTTTTACTCCTATGCCCACAGTTATGGCAATCTTGGCTAGTGAAAGCAGGGTTAATAGCTACAACTGCTTTACCCCAAACCTTTCCGTAGTAGTCGAGAAAGTCTGTGAATTGACTCC
>JAVLCL010000498.1:0-2477 GCA_031580825.1 Halothece sp. Uz-M2-17 | reverse complement strand
ATGACGAAACCCAACAAGCCCCGAATATCTTTGGCTTAGAATTAGTGCAGGTGTCTTGTGGCGATCATGCTCGTCCCACTGCAACTGTGACGATTCGCGGTCCGCAAGGAGAAGAATTAACCGATGCCGCGATCGGAACGGGTCCTGTGGATGCGGTGTATAAAGCCATTAACCGTGTGGTGAAAGTGCCTAATGAGTTGATTGAATATTCTGTGAAGTCCGTAACGGCGGGAATTGATGCGATTGGCGAAGTCACCATCCGCTTAAGTCATGAAGGGAATGTTTACTCGGGTCATTCCGCGAATACCGATGTGATTGTTGCTTCTGCACAAGCCTATATTAATGCCCTGAATCGCCTCTCTGCTGCTTTACAAGAAGGGAATAAACTAAACCCACAAACCGCAACAGTCGTCCAGTAAACTCTAATCGGCTAACCAGTAAATCAGTGATTTAAAGTAGGGTGGGCAATGCCCACCCTACGACTACTTCTTAAGTGCTCAATGGTGCAATCTCAGTCAAAACCCATCACATTAAACGAGTTTTTAAAGCAACCAGAAACGAAACCTGCTCAGGAATACATTGATGGGCAAATTATTCAGAAACCAGTGCTCAAGGGAAAGCACAGCACAATTCAAACGGAACTTTCGACAACAATTAATATTACTCTGAAACCACGCAAAATAGAAAAAAATTCTGCATTGTCTCAATCATGGCACTGAAATGAGTTGGTTATTAGAATAGCAGCGCGATCGCGCTTTGACTTGCTAAAAGCGAAGACAACAGAAAAATACTTAAGAATTAGTTATTCTAATGCAAGTAGGCGGAATTATTGCCGATGTTTTTGAGTCATTTCCAGCAACAATGAAAGTCAATATTAAAGTAGGAAGTTTGGTCATTTTATCGGGTCCTTCTGGATCAGGGAAATCCACCGTTTGTGAACAGATAGCAACAGACTATCATCCCTCCCTCATTCTCTCGTCTGATGCCCTCAGAGAACAATTTTACGAGTCTAGACCGACTGGTGAAGGGGAATCTCTGCAACCTGTGGATGATCGATTAATTTTTCAGATCATGGAGGAGATTACGCATTCTCGACTGCGAGAAGGATTAACCACTTTCATTGATGCCACAATGCTAAATGATCAGACCAGAGGAGAAATTGATTGTCGAGAAAAAACTTCAGGTTATTGTTTCACAGAAGAAGAACTAGACGAATTAGGAAATCAACTTGAGATTCCTAGACCAAAACATTTTAAATCTACTTTAGCCGATGCTGACAGATTAAATAAGTTAGAAGATCAACAGCAGCAACTGGAACGGATGACACTGCTAGAAAATAACTAAAAATTAATTCAAGACGATGCTTAGGAGTAGTTTCTTAAACCCGATATAGCTTCATACATTGGTTCAGCTATCTCTGCAATTGATTGATCAGGAAAACTAGCGCGATCGCGCTTAGTTAAATTAGCATCGCTTATATGTAATCGCAGGGTCTTGCCTAAAGTTGTACTAATCTTGTACGACTAGGTCAGCGACTTTCTAATCTTGATGCCCTGAAACCAATGGGGGTGGAGAGACTTGAACTCTCACGACCTATCACGGTCAACGGATTTTAAGGCTATTGATTCTTTTTTGAACTTATCTCCAGTCAATGGTTTCAGAGGTCGCTCAAAAAACTGGACTAAATTTGGACTAGATTTTTAGGGAAAATTGCTAGGCATAATTTAACACAGGACGCTTTTTCAAAAGACTCCTGATCCATTCTTGGTGAATTTGCTCAGTCCAACGGGCGCGGTAGAGATCCGTGAGGGCAAGCTGCATTAATAAATCTCGCAAGGGCGCAGGTATAAAACTGTGAAAGATGATGGCATGGTCAATTAATCATAGCCGAGATTTAAGGCTTGCGCTTGTGCTGTCAATTCATCAAGCACGGCCATCCGTTTTTGATCAATGCGGTCTTTATACTCCATTAAATCTTCAAAACGGACTCGACGATGACGACCAACTTTCCGAAAAGGGATTTCGCCGGTTTCTAAGAGCTTCACCAGATGAGGACGAGAGACATTGAGCAGGTTTGCTGCTTCTTGAGTGGTGAGTTCGGCATGAATGGGAAGCAATGTAACGGCATTCCCTTGGGCCATTTGGCTGAGCATTTCAGTGAGGAGATGAAGCACAGATGCGGGGAGTTCAAGGGTTGCTTCCTCACCATTATCTTGCACCAGTTTGAGGGTGCGTGAGGTGCCGTGAGGGGGAAGATGGGCGGCGAGAGTACGGCTACTCTGTCGTGAGAGTTGAGCTTCGGATTCAGAGGGTAATCGGTGGGGGGTAAGTTCCATGGAAAAAGACATCGTTCTATTCGCAATAAACGAAAACGAAACGGACTATCTTAATTTTAACGAGAAAGGCACTTTTGCCAAATCGGGATCTTAACCAGCCAGAGTCTTGAAGTCATTAACAATTCGCTTCAGTTGTCGATC
>JAVLCL010000497.1:0-2479 GCA_031580825.1 Halothece sp. Uz-M2-17 | reverse complement strand
CCTGCTGCACCGACTTTAACCACAAAAGGTAACGTAGCAATACAATCATAATCTTTTTCTAGAGAACGACAGTCGATGGCTTCACCAATAAATAAGGCTTGGGTTGTAATCGTGTCTGTTTTTTCAGTGGGAAAGGCTAAAGTTTGCATACAGTAAAAGACAATTATCTTGAAGAGTACCGATCTAAATTTTCTTTCTTCATCATACAAAGTTTGGTCGTTCTCTCGATAGACTAGAGGATGATTGGGGTAATCAATGGCTTGATCTCAGTTTGTATCGTTACTGAACAGAGAAGGGAAGGACTTTTATCTATTTTTTGATCTTTGTCACGTTCTATCTCTGGGTCGGTGAAGAAAGCTGAAGTCTATGTTATGGTTTAGTCTAATATTGACCTTTTTAATTTTCATCTTGAATAAGAAGGGAAACACCATACAAAGACATAATAAATTTAAGCTGTAAGTGGGAGGTAACCCAATGAAATCTTCTTTAGTAATTCTCTATCATCGTCAACCTTATGATGAAGTCATGGATGAAGATGGTGTTATTCATTACAAGGAAAAACAGAGCCCTAATGGGATTGTTCCCACTTTAAAGGGATTCTTTTCTAATGTGAATCAAGGCACTTGGGTCGCTTGGAAAGAAGTTAAATCCAAAGATAATCCTGACTTTAAAGCACGGATTCCAGTGGATGAAATTGAAGATGGCGGAAACTACAATGTACGCCGAATTGCTTTAACGCCTGACCAAGTTAAAGACTTTTATCATATCACTTCTAAAGAAGCCTTTTGGCCAATCCTACACTCTTTTCCCTATCATTTTACCTATGAAAGCTCCGATTGGAAAAACTTTCATGAAGTGAATCGTTTATTTGCAGAAGCAGCGTGCGAGGAGGCTGCAGATGATGCGTTAATTTGGGTGCATGATTATAATCTTTGGCTGGTTCCCCATTACATCCGCCAGATCAAACCCAACGCCAAAATTGCATTCTTCCACCATACTCCCTTCCCTTCGGTGGATATTTTTAATATCCTTCCTTGGCGAGAAGAGATTATTGATAGCCTTCTCTGCTGTAATATTGTCGGTTTCCATATTCCCCGTTATTCGGAAAACTTTGTTAATGTGGCGCGGAGTTTACGATCTGTGGAAGTGGTACACACAGGTGCAGTTCCCCAACATATTACCCCTGTTGGAACCGCTTTAGCTGAACCGCAAATGACGACCCAATTACGGTGGCGCGATCGAATTGTTAATGTGGATGCGTTTCCAGTGGGAACTAACCCCCAACACATCTTAAACACCTTACATAAACCGGAAACAGAAGAACGTTATCAAGAAATCTTAAAACGTCTCCAAGGACGTAAATTAATTGTCTCTGCGGGACGAGTGGATTATGTAAAAGGAGTACGAGAACTGCTAGAAGCCTATGGTCGCCTTTTAGAACGTCGCCCTGAGTTAAGAGAAAAAGTGAATCTGATGGTGACTTGTGTTTCTCCCGCGAGTGGAATGCGGGTTTATGAAGAAGCCCAAAATTTAATTGAACAGTTAGTGGGTGAAATTAATGGACGCTTTGCAACATTCGAGTGGATTCCAATTATGCTATTTACACAGCCCATTCCTTTTGATGATTTAATGTGCTATTACCGCGCTGCGGATGTTTGTTGGACAACGCCCTTGCGAGATGGATTGAATCTGGTGGCGAAAGAATATGTGGTTGCTAGAGAAGGAAAAGGTGGAAATTTAATTCTCTCTGAGTTTGTCGGGGCTGCGGTGGAATTACCAGAAGCGATTTTAACCAATCCTTATTCCATGGATCGCATGGATGATGCCATTGATAAAGCCTTGGATATGCCCCAAGCGGAACAAGAACAACGAATGGAAAAAATGTACAAGACGGTTAATCAATATGATGTTGCTTACTGGGGGGATCATCTCTTCCAACAGTTCAAAGAGATGGAAAAGAATATTGCCCAACAACCCAGTACCGTCTAATTTCTAATTAATTTTTAATCCCCCTTAAAATAGGGGGACTTTTTTTATCTAGATTGAACAGTCACTATAGCGCTACGCGCTAGGCAATAGACAACAGGCAATAGGCAATATTAGACGATAACTAGATTTTAGAGTTTAACCCTGTCCTAACCTGAATACGTACTGCTATATAGCAATTCTCTCAACTGGCAAGGTACATTCTTGATTTTCCTTCTTTTGTGGATTTCCCAAAGAACGAATAACATTTATTGACCAACGGTTAAAGTAGGCGCCTTCTGTTTTCCGAAGGCGTAATCTCTGACTCACTTTGTACCTCGGCAGACTCAGAAACGCTATATTTGTTTAGTCACCAGAGAATAAACTTTTGACTTTATCAATAATCCCTTCACCGCCTTCTTTTGCCTCAGACTCTGCTTTTTCTGCTGCTTCTTTAGTCTCCTCAATCCCTTCTTGGGCTTTATTCTCAATACTTTCTTTTGCGTCTTTAGCT
>JAVLCL010000496.1:0-2487 GCA_031580825.1 Halothece sp. Uz-M2-17 | reverse complement strand
AGGTTTAGCCATGACAGGTTCTCGCACCGGTGTTGGTACTGCGGTGATTGGCGTAATGCTGTTTTATGGCTTTTCTGGAAAGATTATCACTCGCGCGATTTTGGCTGTAGGTGCGTTGTTTTTGGTGACAATCTTTTTTGAACCTGCACAACAGTGGTTTTTAGATACAGTCGGTTCTTCCAACCTCGATCGATTAGATGATTTATCACTTGATAACCGTGAGGGAGTCTGGCGAGGACAATTGAGAACATTTACAAACTATCCGATTTTTGGCGCACCATTAAGAGGCGATCGACTCGGTTACGGGGAAAATTCTTGGTTAGCAACAGGTGCATCTTTTGGCTTAATGGGATTTATTCCTTTGCTACTATTTGGTTGGGAATGTCTGAAAATGATGTTTCAACTCTATCAATATGGCAAGCTTCAACCGATTCATCAACAACAGTGTAACCTCGTGATTGCAGGATTACTTTCTTTATTAGTGGGTAGTTTTTTTGAAGGCTATCTTCTCGGAAACCTCACTTTTTCATTAATGTCGATCGTGCAGTATCTAATTTTAGGAAACTTTATGCTCCAACGACAGCGCCAGGAAAAATGGGAACAAGCTGAAATGTTGTATGGTGCGAGTAGCTATAGTTAACTCATCCCCCTAAAATGGCGACATCTTCAATATCTCTATTACATACCATCAAGGATATCTCCCAGGATAAGGGAGGAGTTCCCATTGCAGTGATTCGACTCTTAGAAGACCTTGCCGAAAATCATAGAGAGATTAGCATTAAACTGGCAGCGAGTCCTGGGAAAAATCCTCTCCTTAATACCTCAAAAGTATTCCCGAATTTTAATTGGTCTTCTCTTCCTGAAGGAAACAATCGCGCCTTCCAAAATTGGGTAAAAACAACAGCGCAACAGCATCCAGATCAGTCTTTAGTCATTCATGATCATGGCATTTGGCTACCCTGTAATCATGCTGTCGCCGTAGCTTCTCGTAGTTTAGGAATTCCAAGAATCGTCAGCCCTCACGGAATGCTTGAACCTTGGGCGTGGCAATACAAACGCTGGAAAAAGCGTCTCGCTTGGTTTTTATTTCAGTATCGTGATCTGAAAACGGCTCAAGTTTTACACGCCACCGCTACCTCAGAAGCCATTAACCTCAGAAAGTTCTTTCCTGATCTTCCCATCGCTATAATCCCTCTGGGAATTGACCTTCCTCCCGCTTTTTCTTGTCCTCCCAAACCCTCTAAAAAAACACTGTTATTCCTCTCTCGTATTCACGAAAAAAAAGGATTACTAAACTTAGTGGAGGCTTGGGCGCAATTGCAACCGCTAAACTGGCAATTAATTATTGCGGGTCCCAACGAAAAAGGCTATCAGGAGGTCATTGAAAAGAAAATCCAAGCCCTGAAACTAACTGACAGCATTTCTTTCCCAGGAGAAGTGGTTGGTGAAGCAAAATGGGAACTTTACCGCCAAGCTGATTTGTTTGTTTTACCAACTCTCAGCGAGAATTTTGGGATTGTTATTGCAGAAGCCCTCGCCTGTGAAACCCCCGTGATGACAACAAAAGGAGCGCCTTGGTCAGAGTTAGAAACCCATCGTTGTGGTTGGTGGATTGATATTGGGGTAACGCCCTTAGTGGAAAATTTACAGCAGGCGATGTCCTTAAGTGACGGTGAACGAAGAGAAATGGGACAACGCGGACGAATGCTTATAGAATCAAAATATACTTGGAAAGAAACAACTGAGCAACTATTAGAGCTTTATCACTGGATGTTAAGACAAGGAGAAAAACCGAGTTCACTAATTGATTAAGGAAATCATTTCATAGTTTTCATACTTTGATAGAATTATGAGCTGTTAATATTAAACCTAGTAAAGAAGTAACAAGTTAAAAATGAAGAAAATATGTCAGCCTCCTTTTATTATGAATTTGTATAGTAATTTACTACATAAAATACCAATTTATAACGGATTGATGCAAATGTCATTTAATCAAGTAACAGATCAGCAATTTTCTACTTGTGATGGTTTGTTGCTAGCTAAACTTACTAATAAAATTTCAATAGCTATTGATCCAAATGATTATAATGGTCGCATTGTATATTTATTTGGAACTAACGAGCCAAGAATTCAAGCTGTTATACAAGCGCTATTATCTCCAGGTGATCGATTTTTAGATATTGGTGCAAACTATTCATCGATTGGGTTATCGGCTATTAACTCAATAGGATTGAACGGGCAAATTCATTTATTTGAACCTCAACCTGAAATTTGTCAATCTGTTGAGAAGGCAATTAAAACAGCTAGACTTACCAATGTATTTTTACATGAAGTTGCCTTAATGAACTATGACGGTGATAAGCAATTAATTAGACCTAAAAACCACTCTGGAAAGGGGACATTATTGGCTGAGTATGGGAATCAAGAAGAATGGGACACTATCACTGTCTCTGTAAGAAATATTCAGGATTATGTTCCGCCATTAGT
>JAVLCL010000015.1:0-16757 GCA_031580825.1 Halothece sp. Uz-M2-17 | reverse complement strand
TTACCAGATGTTGTCTCTAAACAAAAAACAAATCACGAATAAAATAAACAAAAATAATTATGCTTAAACCTGCGGTTTATATTGTTGGTGCCGGTCCGGGAGATCCGGATTTACTTACGATTAAAGCAAAGAAAATTTTAGATGAAGCGGATGTCATTTTATATGCGAATTCTTTAGTTCCCAAGCAAGTTTTAAAGGATGTTCGTGCTGATGCAGAATTAATTCCAACCGGTAGTAAAACCTTAGAAGATATTGTTCCCTTGATGATTGAAAAGGTACGGAACAATCAATCGGTAGTGCGTCTCCATTCCGGTGATTTAACGCTTTATAGTGCAATTCATGAACAAATGCAGGCGTTAGCAGAAGCGAATATTCCTGTGGAATTAATCCCCGGCATTAGTGCCTTTCAAGATGCAGCAGCAAAATTAGGGGTGGAATTAACGGTTCCTGGGTTGGTGCAAACGATTATTTTAGCGCGAATTAGCGGGCGTGCTTCTTCGGTTCCGGAAGCGGAAGAATTAGCTTCTCTGGCTGCCCATCAGGCAAGTTTAGCTCTCTATTTAGCAGCCCGTCATGTAGAAAATGCCCAAGCGAAGTTATTAGAACATTATCCGGCTGATACTCCTGTGGCGATTTGCTATCGTCTGGGTTGGGAAGATGAAAAAATTCGGGTGGTTCCTCTCAAGGAAATGGCAGAAATTTCTCGCAAGGAAGATTTAATTCGGACAACGATGTATTTAATTAGTCCTGCTTTAGCTGGGAAACAAGTGGAGGCGCGATCTCAACTTTATCATCCAGAACATTCCCATCTCTTCCGACAAGGATTGAAGAAGCAGTGATAAGTCAGCAAAGAACAAATATCTAATCTTCTGGATCACCAATAAATTCTTCGGGAAGAGAATTTAGTAAAAATAGAGGCATCGGATAACGGCTAATTTCGTCTGTGTATTCGGCACTGAGATAAGGTTGATAATCGAGTTCCTTGGCAAGATAGGTTTTGAAAAAGGCAGTGCTGAGAGCGCGAATATAGTCTTGCGCGATCGCGGGATCGGGACCAATTGCTTCTTTCGGCACAGGAATCCCCTCTTCTGTTCCTTCGGCTAAGGTCGAAAAATGAGTACCTCGTTTTAATAAGACCAAATATTTTTCCGAGGTTTCTAACCAAGTAAACGGGCGAATTTGTTCAGCTAGTGCTGGGGTGACGGTATCCGCACTACCCGTTACCAATAAAGTGGGAACCTCAATTTTTTGTAGCCCATCTTGACCGAAAATGATGCTGGTGAGGGGATTAATGGCAAAAACGGCTTTGATTCTGGAGTCATCAAAGTTATAGTCTTTTCGAGGTAAACGAAGTAATTGACATTGCAATAACACTGAAAAATTTAAGACGGTTGCGGTTTCTTGAGTTTGACACTGTTGTGCAACTTGAGCGTATTTAATATTTGCTCCAGCTAGGGCTAAGCTGGTATATGCCCCGTAAGATTGCCCGAGAATACCCACTTGATTGAGATTAATGCGAGTGTTGTAATTCCGTTCTAAGTAGTTGAGTAAAAATTTAATATCCTTGGGACGATTAATTAATTCGGAAGGGGGACTCACTTCATTTTTAAGTCCCATTAAGAGCGATTGTAATTGACGGGCATTACTGCCGGGATGTTCAATGGTGGCAACAGCAAAACCGTAAGAGGCAAGATGTTCTGCTAAATAAGTATAGGTACTGCGATCTGAACCGAGTCCATGAGAAATAATAATTAATGGGGGGCGTTTAAAGGTTGCAGTTTGAGGAAGGTAAAGATTGGTGGGAATTTGGCGGGTAATAAAGCGAGTTACTTCTTCTTCTAGGCTATCTCGCTGGCGATCCACTAAATCTAATGTTTGACGAGTATAGGGAACGGTTCCCTGAGACTGAAGATTACGAGGAAAGGAATTGCCTTTTGTTCCTGCTGTCTCAATGGACTGTTCTAATGCTTGCTGTTCAATCAGGGCGACTGTGCGATCCGTTTGTTTGATAAACTTGCTGAGTTGGTTCACCAGTTCTAAGCCACGACCAGAATTAATTCGTAAACCATCAGTGGGAAAGTGTTGCAGAAAGTTGAGTAAGGTCAAGCCTTCTGGATCCGCTGCTGCTAAAATCAGGGCAGAACGAATGGCATAAAATCCCCCTTGTCTGGCTTTGGTATCAACAATTTCCCCAAATTGTCTTAGCACTGCTTCTCCTTGGGGAGAGTATAAAAATTGCGCGATCGCGATCGTATCTAATTCTGCAGGAATGGTCAGAATTTCTTGGAGTTTTTCCTTTTGTTCTTCACTCAGGTAGCGAGTATAAGCTGCTAATTCCTGTGTAATGGTTCCATCTTCAGCATACTGTTCTAGGGATTCCAGAGACACTGAAATTTCTAATAAACCCAAGGAAACATAAACTGTTTCTGCTGCTTGTGCAGGGAGAGAACACAAGAACAAGCTAGCTGTGGAGAATATAACTTGCAGCGATCGTTGCCGGAAAAAGCGAAACATGGTTAATTTGAGAGTAAGGGAATAGATTTGAAACGATCTTATACGGAATTGATGAATGTTCGGGAAGGGATCTGTGATCAGTTGCTAGGTGTTTTGAGCCAAACGCCAGTAGTAGCGGTTCCATTGATAAATGCCTGGAACTTCCCATTCTGCACCATTATCGAAGCGAATGGTACAGTTTTGATACCGATGACCTTTATATTCTCCTTCAGAAAGACTAACAACCGTGCAAGGATACCAGTCTTGAACCTCGGGATCATCATCTTGTACCCATTCCCACAGTAAATTAGAGACTTCCACGCGATCGCCGATTTTTAAGGCAATTTTGTCAGCGCGATCGCTTTGTTCTAAATATTGAGCGATATGATGGGGTTGGACTCGATTCAGCCATTGCGGACCATAATCCTCTCGTAGAAATTGTACTTTTCCCGAGTTACGTCCTTGTAGCCAATCGTTAAGAATCTTTGCTTTCCAAGGTTGTTCTCCTTGATCCACAATAAACTCCAACAGAGCATCGCGCTGTTCAGGAGTCAATTCGTCTAGAGGATTACCATCATCGGGTAATTCTTCAGTTGAGGACGTAAACCTCTCCATCAAAACTTGTTGCAGAATTTCTGCTTGTTGATTGGAAAGTGGGGTTTGCGCTTGTTCACAACGGCGCATCATTGTCTCTAATAAGGACTGAATGTCTTGATAGTCCATTCGTTTCAGAAAACATGACTCCGCTTTTTATTGTAGGCAAAGAAGGAATCATAGTCAGAGATAAAGATAATCAGAGGCTTTTTTTAAGACGCTGATTGGTATGTAATGATTTAAAGACAGATGGATATTTTAGATTATGAATTGGTTTCGATTCACAATTTCTCTGTTTTTAGTTTTATCCTTATCTAGTTGTACGACAAGGACACAACTCCATCAACTGTCGAATCTGAGTGAAAATCAGCAACTTCTCCTCAGAAAAAGATTGGTGGGAAAACCGACTTATGGTTTGTTAATTATGGGAAAAGGGTATATTAATGGTGAAGCGAGAATTGCATTGGTTTTAGACGGAAAGGTCTATCAAACTAAGGTCATTTCAGGAAAGGTTCAGTTTCAATGGCGAGAAAACTGGCGAGATCATCGTGCTATTGTCCGTTATCAACCGGTTTCTGTCAGCGACGGGAATTTGAGATTTAGTGTAACATTTATGGATTAAGACTCATGAAACGCTTAAAACTGGGTGTGGGATCTAACAAAGTTGGTCAATTTTTGCGATCGCTGCTGATTGGTTTAACTGTAATCCTGACTCTATTTCTATCCAGTCAAACCTCTGTCATTGCTGAACAAGAAACCGTTACAGTTGATTTTTATTACAGTAAAACTTGTCCCCATTGTGCAGCGGAAAAACCCCTACTTAATTATCTTGAAAAACATAATGAAGGGGTGAGAGTCAATCGAGTTGAGGTAAGTGAACAACCAGAGGTTTGGCGAAGTTATTTAGAGGAAAATAAGATTCAAGCGACAGGCGTTCCCAGAACTGTAATTGCCGATCGCGCATTTATTGGCTATACCGAAGAAAGCGGAGACTTAGAATATAATCCTAGCTATAAAGCCTATTTAGGTTATAAAAATCAAATTCTCAAGGCAATTGAAGAGGAATTAAAAGCTCCCTTAAAGACTCCGGATCAGGAAACCATTTCTAATCCGGAAAAGTCCACATCATCTTTACCTTGGTCAGTTTTTATTTTACCGGTTTTATATGCCATTAGTTATCCCATCTTTCGGAAAAAAATATCCAGTGCACAGCAGCAACGCTATTGGATTGGTGGGTTATGTGGAATCACATTATTAAGTATTTTTTCTTTTCTGGTATTAACCCCAAATGCAGTCATTCAAAACGTAGCCCAAGGACTTCCTTTCCCCTTATTTGTCAGCGCGATCGCGTTTGCAGATGGCTTTAACCCTTGTGCGTTTACCGTTTTAATTATTCTCTTGTCTCTGCTCACTTATACTAAAAGTCAAACCGATATGACCATTGTCGGTTCCACTTTTATTTTGACCTCAGCCGTCATGTACTTTGCCTTTATCATAGCAATGGTATTTTTGGGTTCATTCTTTTTAGAACAATATGGTCAAATTGCACTCATTATTTTAGGAATTATTGTTACTGCTGCAGGGACAATTAATATTAAAGACTATTTCTTTTTTAAGCAATCCGTTTCCCTCTCTCTCTCAGAAAAACAACAGTTAACAATTACGAAAAAAGCGGGGGGAATTGCGAGACAATTAAATCGAGCTAAAGTCGAATCTAAACAATTTTGGTTTGCTTTAGGGGCAACCATTTTATTAGCCATTTTTGTGAATATCATTGAATTAGGTTGTACTGCTATTCTCCCTGTCGTTTACATGACAACCTTAGTCAATCATTGCACCACTAATATTGGATTTTGTTATACAATTTGGACAGGTTTATATGCAGTGATTTATATTTTGCCCTTATTGGCAATTTTACTAAGTTTTATTTATTCGTTTCGATCTTACCGTTTGAGTGAAGATCAAGGACGAATTCTCAAATTATTTTCTGGGATATTTATGCTGTTCTTTGGTGTGATTATGCTTCTGAAACCCGAGCTTTTAATGTTCACTTAGGAAGTAGCTACCCAGGAAATGATAGCCTTTCTGTCACTCTCAGAAATGCTGAGGGATGTCCACCGCAGCACAGCAAAATTTTCTCAATTTCATATCAATATGAAAAGACAATGTGCGATAACTCTCTATTGATTCTGCCTAAAAGACGTATCATAGGGAATGAGTAGGAAACAGAACAATCAAATTTCCTACTTATTTTGTGGAAATCACTGATTTTGGAGACTGAAGATGTCCATTGAAAACCTAAAACCGGTTGGTAGGGAAGCAGTTGTTCCGTATAGCCCCTATGCTCCAAAAGAGAAAAGCTGGTTACCTTTAGCAATTAGTTTGTATAAAGAGGGAAGATTAGAAGGACAACGACCCATAGAAGGGGGAAAACCGATTCCATTTGTTGCCACATGGACCATTTCTTCTCTTCCCTTAGAACAAACTCGTTTTCGCTTACAGTTTGATGGCAGTGCGGAACTCAGCTACGAAATTGCAATCCAAAATGCAGACTTTATCTGTCATCTCATCACAGTAATTAAAACTTTCCATAAAGAAGGAATTGTGGATTTTCCCAAAGAGCTTTATCGGGAATTACTCAAAATTCCTATCAATTAATGGCTTAGAAATTTTCATGGGACGCGATCGCGCTTTGTAATTTTGGGGTCACTTCCTCCACAGCCATACTCCCTAACTCACCCGAAGCGCGAGTTCTGATACTTAGGCTATTTCCTTCCACTTCTTTCGCTCCTACAACTGCCATTACAGGGACTTTTTGCTTCTCCGCATTGCGGATCAACTTTCCTAAGCGTTCTCCACTGAGATCCGCTTTTGCCCGAATTCCGGCTTGCTGCATTTGGGTTGCCACTTGTTGCACAAACTCATATTGCTCTTGACTAACCGGTAATAACCGCACTTGTTCTGGGGCTAACCACAAAGGGAAATCACCAGCATATTGTTCAATTAAAATTCCAATTAAACGTTCCACAGAACCAAAGGGAGCACGGTGGATCATCACGGGACGCTTTCTTGTCCCATCTTCTGCCATATAGGTCAAGTCAAAGCGCTCTGGAAGATTATAATCCACTTGTACCGTTCCCAGTTGCCATTCTCGTTCGAGAACATCTTGGAAAATAAAATCGAGTTTGGGTCCGTAAAATGCTGCTTCCCCAATGCCTTCAAAATAGTCCATTCCCAATTTTTCCACCGCACGGCGAATCGCATTTTCTGCCTTATTCCAAGCCTCATCTGATCCAATATACTTGTCTAATTTCGGATCACGGAAACTTAAACGCGCCTTAAAGTTGGTCAATTGCAAACTCTTGAAAACGGACAGGATCAAATCAACGACACTGAGAAACTCATCATCGAGTTGTTCTGGTGTGACAAATAAGTGGGAGTCATCAACGGTAAAGCCTCGAACCCGAGTTAACCCGCCTAACTCTCCAGATTGTTCATAGCGGTAAACGGTTCCAAACTCCGCCAGCCGAATCGGAAGATCGCGATAGGAATGGAGATCATTTTTATAAATTTGAATGTGAAACGGACAGTTCATGGGTTTGAGAACAAACCCTTGTTCTTCGGCTGCTGCTTGTTCATTTTCCGCCATTAACGGAAACATATCTTCGTGATAATTTTGCCAGTGTCCGGACGTTTTGAATAAATCCACTCTGGCAATATGAGGCGTAACCACAGGAGAATAACCCCGTTTCAGTTGTTCCTGCTTGAGAAAATCTTCTAGCAGGGTTCGTAACATAGTGCCTTTGGGAGTCCATAACGGCAAACCGGGACCGACTGTATCATTAAATAGAAACAGTCCCAGTTCTTTCCCAAGGCGACGATGATCCCGTCTCAGGGCTTCTTCTTTCCGTCGTTTATATTCAGCAAGTTGTTCTGGCGTTTCCCAAGCCGTGCCATAAATGCGTTGTAGTTGGGGGTTATTTTCATTCCCACGCCAATACGCTCCGGCGACCGTTTCAATATCAATCGCTTTCGGATTAATATCCCCTGTGGTTTCCACGTGAGGACCTGCGCATAAATCCCACCACTGGTCTCCTAAATGATAGATACTGATGGGACCGCCTTGAATATCACTCAGGATTTCCAGTTTATAGGGTTCTTGCAGTTCTTCAATCCGCTTTTGGGCTTCTTCACGGCTCACTTCTTCCCGAATCACGGGTAATTTCTTTTTGATAATTTTCACCATCTCTTTTTTGATGGCTTTTAAGTCTTGCTCCGTGAAAGGTTCGGGCTTATCAAAATCATAGTAGAATCCATTCTCCGTCCAAGGACCAATCGTCACTTGTGCATCCGGAAACAGTCGTTGTACTGCCATTGCCATCACATGAGACGCTGTGTGGCGAATCCGCTTGAGTTTCTCTGACTCGCTAGTCTTAGGCAGTTTAATAGGTTCAGATTGTTCCACGCTTACGGGAGATTCTACACTAGACATTTTTAATTTGTGATTGAGATTAGATGCTAACTACGAGTGCTATTTTTGGCATAAAATACAATTTATTGTTCTTTCCTAGCCGAGGTCAAGTAACAATAAAAGGTGAGATTCGCTATTACATTTTAGCTTATCCCTCCCCGAGGGAGGTTAGCCGAGGACGATGAATGACCACTCACTGATCATTGCCATATCCTAGACACAGTTGGCGGAAATGATCACCGCGCTGTTCAAAGTTATCGTATTGGTCAAAGCTAGCGCAAGCAGGAGAAAGGAGGACAACTGAGCCTTGGTCTTTTTTCACGCCATTGATGGCTTCATGAACGGCATTATCCATGGTAACCACAATGTCATAGGAAAAATAGCCCATCTTATCTAAGCGTTGTGCAAATTTGGGGGCTGCTTCGCCAATAAGTAAAACAAGGCTCGCTTTCTGTTTGATGAGTTGAAACCATTCTTCATCATTCCCGGTTTTCGCTTGTCCCCCTGCAATTAAGATTACGGGACTGGGAACAGAGGATAAGCCCACTGTTGCTGCTTCGTAGTTGGTGGCTTTGCTATCGTTGATGAAAGGAATATCAGCAATTTTACAAATGGGTTCAAGGCGATGGGGAACCCCTTTAAAGTTAATAATACTTTGCGCGATCGCGCTTTTCTCCACTCCGGCTAAACGTGCTGCGCCAACGGCTAACAAGAGGTTTTGTAAGTTATGGTCTCCCGCCATGGGAAAATCACTGACCTTAATAATTTTTTCCCCAAAGGCAATAATTTGATCCCCTTCAATATAAACCCCATGACTGGGTTTTCCCAGCAGTTGCTCTTGTCCTTTAATACTCGTCCAATGCACCTGAGACCAGTTTTCATTCACTAAATCCCGCAAATAAGGATCATCTCCATTGAGGATTTTTAATTGAGCGCGATCGAGCAAAGATTTTTTAATGGCAAAATAATTTTCGAGGGTGTAGTGACGTTCTAAGTGATCGGGGCTAAACGTCGTCCAAACGCCAATTTCCGGCGCGAGTTGTTGCGAGGACTCAATTTGATAACTACTAATCTCGGCAATAATCCAATCCCAAGTGGTATCTTTCAACCCCAATTCACAAGCAGCATTCCCAATATTGCCACAAGCCGGCGCATTTAATCCTCCCCCTTGCAATAAAACCGAACAGAGAGCGGTTGTGGTCGTTTTCCCATTGGTTCCGGTAATGCCAACCCAAGGAATACCGGATAAACTGCGCCATGCCAGTTCAATCTCGCCATACATGGGAATATTGGCTTCACGGGCGTGAACTAATACTGGAACATCCCACGGTACGCCGGGACTGACAATGATGAGATCCGTAGTTTTCAGGACATCTAGTGTCGGTGTATCCTGTAATTTAACGGTAATTTCTTCTTGAGCAAGGTCACGTTGATGGGCTTGTAAGGAATCAGACAGTCCGCGATCGCTGATGATAACCTCCCAGCCTTGTTGCTTTAAAAGCCGGGCAGCAGCGACTCCAGAACGTCCGAGTCCGATTACGTATGCTTTCATGCTGTCGTGTTTCGTTGGTGGTGATTTCCCCGATTATACGAGATATCCCTTCTCTCCCAAAGCAGGAAAAGAAGGGAAAATTTACAAAATCCCTGAATGAGATTGGATTCTCAGGTTTTTGCTAACCGTTTCTATCTCTAACCAACAGGCTGGAGTTGTTTTTTCTTCGCTGCTTCTGTGAGGCAAATATTACCGTCATCATCCACATCGACGTAAGCGGTATCGCCTTCGCTGAGATCGCCAGACAAAATCGCTTGGGCAAGGTTATCTTCCAAGAGACGCATCAACACACGGCGTAAGGGACGCGCCCCATAACTGACATCATACCCTTCTTCGATCACGCGATCTTTAAACTGATCGCTAACTTCCAATGCAACCCCTTGCTGATCTTTAAGACGACCGCCAATTTCTTTCAGGAGTAAGTCAGCAATTTCACCGACTTCTTCTTTTTGGAGTTGACGGAAGACAATGACTTCATCGACACGGTTGAGAAACTCAGGACGGAAGTAGTTTTTCATTTCTTCTTGGACACGATTGCGGATGCGAGTGTATTCACCATCGCCTTCAGTGTCTAATTCAAAACCGAGTCCACCGCCACCTTTTTCAATGACTTGCGAACCAATATTGGAAGTCATGATAATTAAGGTGTTTTTGAAGTCAACCTTGCGTCCTTTAGAATCCGTAAGATGACCCTCATCCAGAATTTGTAATAAGGAGTTAAATACATCAGGATGGGCTTTTTCAATTTCATCTAAAAGGACGACAGTATAAGGACGACGGCGTACCTGTTCAGTGAGGTGTCCGCCTTCGTCATAGCCGACAAATCCCGGTGGCGAACCAATTAACTTGGATACACTTTGGGGATCCATATATTCGGACATATCAAGACGGATCATCGCCTCTTCATCGCCGAACATATATTGCGCCAGTGCCTTGGTTAGCTCAGTTTTACCGACACCCGTAGGACCCGAGAAGATAAAGCTCGCGATGGGGCGATCTACATCCTTCATCCCAACACGGGCGCGACGAATTGCCCGAGAAACGGCACTCACGGCTTCACTCTGACCAATAATGCGCTCATGAAGGGTATCTTCAAGATGTAACAAGAGTTCGGATTCGGCTTGGGTCATCTTGTTGACCGGAACGCCTGTCCAAGAGGAGACAATGCTTGCCACTTCATCTAAGCCCACAACAGGGATTTCAGCAGGCGTTTCCGTTGCTTCCTCCTCTTCTCCTGCAGCCGATTTCTCTGCCATGGACTGGCTTAGGTGTAAGCGAGAACCGGCTTCATCAATAATATCAATGGCTTTATCCGGTAAATGCCGATCGCTAATATACCGATCAGAGAGTTTGGCTGCAGCTTCTAAGGCTTCGAGAGAAATTTTAACTTTATGATATTCTTCGTAAGGACTGCGAATCCCCTCTAGAATTGCAATGGTTTGTTCTACAGAGGGTTCATCCACCATCACCGGTTGGAAGCGTCGTTCTAATGCTGCATCTTGCTCAATATACTGCCGATATTCATCCATAGTGGTTGTTCCCAGACATTGCAGTTCACCGCGAGCGAGGGCGGGTTTGAGTAGGTTGGCTGCATCCATACCGCCTTCCATTGCTCCACCACCAATAAGAGTGTGAATTTCATCAATAACAAGGATGATATTACCGGCTTCTTGGACTTCTTTGACGATATTTTTTAACCGTTCTTCAAATTCACCCCGGAAGCGTGTTCCGGCAACCAGTAAGCCCATATCAAGGCTATAGACTTGTTTATCTTGCAAGGCTTCTGGTACATCTTGGCGCACAATACGCTGTGCCAAACCTTCCGCGATCGCGGTTTTGCCCACCCCCGGTTCTCCCACCAAGACAGGATTATTCTTGGTTCGACGACCTAAGATTTGAATGGTGCGTTCTACTTCTTGGTCACGACCAATAATCGGGTCAATCTCCTCATTCCGCGCTTTTTCGGTCAAGTTAATGGCAAAGGATTTTAAGCCATTATCTCCTTGTTGTTGCTGTGGGTTAAAGCCAAAACGACCCTGACGGCGCTCTCCCATACTTGCTGTTGCTGGAGCGGAGGGTTCTTCATCATCCACACTCGGGTTATTTAAGGCTTCTTCCAACCGGGCTGCAACTTGCTGGGGATCGGCGCCCAACTGAGTCAAGACTTTAGTGGCAACCCCTTCTTCTTGGGTCATTGCCAGTAAAATGTGTTCCGGTAAGATCGACTGATGGGATTGTTGACGAGCAATTTCTAATGCTTGTTCAAAAATGCGTTTAGCTCTAGGGGTAAACGGAATATTGGCGGGAACGTTCTCTGAGCCTGATCCGACCAATCCTTCAACAACTTGACGAGCATCCTTGAGTTTTACACCCAATTGACTTAAGATGTTGGCTGCGTCGCTACTTCCCTCGGCAATGATTCCCAACAGCACTTGTTCACTACCCACCAGATTTTGCTTCATCCGGCGTGCTTCTTCCTGAGCAAGAACAACGGCTTTGATGGCTTTATCCGTAAAATATTCAAACATAATTACTATCGTCGATCGACTACTTTCTTAATTTTTCTTATCTATTTGGTTCTACTGTATCCTTCATTGTTATCCATTCACAATGGGAATAGCCGTAACCCTAGGGGGGAATTTTACGATTTAGGACGTTTTTTCCCAGTTTTGGTCTTTTTGTAGTAAGCATTTCTCGATTTTTGCTTTAAGGTGGCAATTGTATCTGTAAGCAGGACAACAATTCGAGGAATGAAAGGGACACTGAAACCAAACTGCACGATCGCGGTGGTGGGCGATATTCATGATCAATGGGAGTTAAAGGATAATGCCTGTTTAGAAGCTCTAGGGGTTGATTTAGCTCTATTTGTCGGGGATTTTGGCAATGAAGCCGTGGGAATTGTCCAACGAGTTTCTGCATTGCAGTTACCTAAAGCAGTCATTTTAGGCAATCATGATGCCCATTACAGTGCCTCGAAGCGGGGACGTAAAAAGTGTCCTTACGACGCAACCCGAGAAGATCGAGTGCAACAACAATTGGATCTGCTGGGTGACACTCATGTGGGTTACAGTAAACAAGATTTTCACGCCCTCCATCTGTCGGTGGTGGGAAGTCGTCCTTTTAGTTGGGGAGGTCCCCAATGGCGCAATCATGCTTTTTATCAACAACGGTATGGGGTGAATGGGTTTGAGGAATCCACAGCCCAGATGATGAAAGCGGTTCACTCCACTTATTATGAGACGACGATTTTTCTTGCTCATAATGGTCCGAAAGGATTAGGATCTCAGCCTCATGATTTGTGTGGTCGTGATTGGAAGCCTGGGGGAGGGGATTATGGGGATGAAGATTTACGGTGCGCGATCGCGCAAACCCGTCAGTTAGGAAAAGAAGTCCCTTTGGTTGCTTTTGGTCATATGCATCATCAACTGCGCCATACTAAAGATTATCAGCGCACTGCTATTTTCAGAGATCAACAGGGAACCATCTATTTCAATGCTGCTTGTGTCCCTCGTTTAATTAAAACGAAAGAAAACGGGCAATATTTACGCAAATTCTTTTTGGTTTCTCTGACTCCCACTGGCGTTCGTGAAATTCAGCTAGTTTACATGAGAAATGATTTTTCCATCATGACAAAAGAATTTTTTTATCAAGGAGTGGAATCCAGTTCAGAGAAACTGCTATCATAGAATCTGAAATTTTGGAGAGGTGGCAGAGTGGTCGATTGCGGCCGACTTGAAATCGGCTGAGCCGAGAGGCTCCGGGAGTTCGAATCTCCCCCTCTCCGTTTATCCGTGACAACCAGTTACTGAAACAGTTAATTTTGTCACAGTAAACCAGCAAAGATTCGGTAGTATTAAGAGTATCTATACCTACTCGTGATTAGGATTAGGTTTGTAAAAAGCCAACCGTAACAATATGCATGACTGCATCAAGTAGGTTGCGTTTGCTGAAACGAACCCGTTGGCTTGAGCAAAATACCAGTTGATATAGTGATCCATCTATATAGCAAATTAATATGACAGACGCAGTGCTGGTTATACAAAAAAGTAACTCCCAAAGTGAAATTTGGACACGACTTTTAGAAAGTCAAGGTTTAATTGCGATTACAGAATCGCCAGAGGCAAATCTACGACAACTCTTACAGCAGGCAAGTCAGAGAGATGAGATGTTTCCAAAACTCATTATTTTGGAAATGTCTATTGAAAAATTGAATCCCTATGAGTTTTGTCGTTGGACACAAGAAAATTACCCTTCTCTGAAAGTGATTCTGACAGCACAAGAACGAATTCAGGTGTCGGAAATCGAACAGCGGTGGGCAACGAATCAAGGGGCTTACCAACTCTTACCAGGCTTTGATTATGCTCATCTCCCTTTGAGTTTGACGCAAGCTATGGAAGTCATCATGTTAGCTGTCAATCAAACAAAGTGGAAACAAGAGTCTTTAGTTCCTATTGTGGAAGAATTAACCGCAGAGTTTGGTAACAGTGGCGAAAAAGCAACTGTCCTTCAAGCCTCAGAAGACTTAGCGCAAGAGTCTGTTTCCTCCCCACAAACAGCAGAAGCAATTACCAACGCCTCAGGTGATAAACGGCGAGGTTTGAAGTTAAAACCTAAGGTAAAACGCTTTCGCGGACTTCCCTATTAATTTTCTACATTCCAGGTAAATCGAGGGGTTGACCTGAGCGATCATAGATCAGGATATCCCAATTCCCATCGGGATTAGCTTCAAAAGCAATGGTTGAACCATCAGCACTAATTGTAGGACGGCGGACTTGTGCTGATAAATTACTGGTCAAATTACGCAGCGATCGCGTTTCTCGGTTATATAGAAAAATATCAGATCGTCCTTGGCGGGTTTTCGTAAATGCAATTAAACGCCCATCTTCGGAAACGGTGGGGTCAAACGCCATCTCATCTAAAGCATTTAATCCAGGTAGGGAAATCAAAGCGCGATCGCGCTGATCATAGAGATAAATATCCTGTGACCCATTGCGATCAGAAACAAACGCTACATAGCGATCCGCAATTTCGGGATGAAACTCGGAAGCCGGTGTATTTAAGCTTTCCGTCCCTTGAGAAAAAGGAATCTTTACAATTTCAGGATAACCGCCACAACTGGCGAATAAAGGAGTCAATAACACACCAGCGAGCAACTTGAAAGGAAAAGAAAAGCTACGGATTGCCATAAATGCGGGTTCCATCTAGGATATCAGGCTCAACTTCCGGACCACGGTCTAACACTTCTACATCCCATTGACCGCGACGGGCTGTTTCAAACACAATATAACGTCCATCTAAATCAATATCAGGATTCCGCACCCAATAGCGATAAGCGTCCGTTAAAATTTCCGTTTCTTCCACAATCCGATCATACAGCGCGATTTCAGGACGACCCTCGCGACTGACTAAAAAAACTAAATAACGCCCCGTTCGACTCAAACTGGGGCTTTCGGTGAGAACATTCTTCGGATTTAACCCCGGCAGTGGGACATATTGTTCACGAGATAAATCATAAAGTAATACTTGATGGCGACCATTGCGATTAGAAACCCAAGCTAAATATCGCCCATTCCCACTCAAACTCGGCTCTTGGTCATTGTAACGACTGTTAATCCCTGTTGTCCCTGTGGGAACATTGGCTGATCCACAAGCAGACAAAAGGCTGAGTAAACCAATGCTGAAACTCAGACTCAGCCAGCGTTTCCAAATTGCTGTCTGCTTAATAATCAAACTGATTCCCGTTATCCGGATCATCCTCATTTTCTGGGGGATCAATGGGTTTGTAATCTACATAATTTTCTTTGGGTGGGGTAGGACGACGACGGGAGGGGGGACGACTAACGGGTGGACGAGGTCTGGTATTGGCTGAACCTCGGTCGCGACTTTCTTCGTCACGGGGACGGGGTTTGCGAGAGGTGCGAGGGGGTGGATTCGAGTCTTCTCGACGAGACCGAGGTTGACGGGGTGGAATATAATCCTCTCTATCGTCCTCTACATCCCGACGATCATAAGATTGATTCGGTTCTTCATCATAGTAATAATCGGGGGTAGTGCGAGACCGAGTGGAGGGTTTTCGTTTGCTGCGACTGGAACGGCTTTTGCTAGGACGAGGCGTTTCTTCTTCATAACCCTCACCATAACGATCGCTGCGGGGCGGACGTTCAACCGTTGTCCCTCGTAACCGACGGCGGGTGTCAGTGGGTTCTTCCTCTTCAAAATAGGGTTCCATATCGTCGATTTCTGCCCGATAAACCCGACTGGTGCGGCGATCACGATCAACAGTGGGTGCGCTGCGTTTCGCTTGTTCTGTTGTTGCAGCCCGTAAGCGAATGGTTTCTACCCCAAACGCCACCGCCATTGCGGTCAGGAGAAACTGACCAAACTGCAAAATCGGGTCAAGTCGCCACCCTTGGAATAACAAGATAAATCCACACAGTAGTCCCACCGCAGCAAAAAAGATATCTTGGTCTCTAGAGAGTTCTGGGCGAAACGAACGCATAAAATATAAAGATGCTCCCGCGATCGCGAGAAAGATGCCGAGAATACTGGCTGAGTTCAGCCCGAAGTTTACCATTGCTCTGCTCCTTGCTTGGGTTTGCCCTGTGCTGATCACATTTTCATCTTAATCGGTTTGTCTCAGCACGGAGACTGTCTTCATCCTAAACCAAATAAAAGCTGTCCAGAGGAGGTCAGACTCTCGATGAGAATTCCCCTGGACTCGCATCATTCATAACATGAACAATGATCTAAGAGCGACGAACGCGGTCTTTAATACTAATGAAAACGAGCGCGATCGTTGCTGGAATGACAACGATTAACGTTCCAGCGAGTAAGCTATAAAGGAAGTTTGCTAAAGATGGTGTCATGGTCTTTTGTTACTCTATGATTTAAATTGGAATGGTTACAGGAATAATCCCTATGCTACTTTACAGGATAACAGGGTTTGGTGACTGTCTTTAAGTTGTAGCCAGCTGAGCCAAACCTGATCTATCCTGATTTATCTTGTACTTATTAATAATTTTAATAATTTATTCATGGAGTTATCAACAGTGGTCAATTGGGGATTAGGAATTTTTTTAGCCGTGATGACAGTTCTCTTTATTTTTCGGATTGTCCTCACTTGGTATCCCCAAATTAATCTCAAACAATTCCCTTATAGTCTGGTCGCATTTCCCACTGAACCCTTTTTAGCCCCATTACGAAAGGTAATTCCACCGATTGGTGGTGTTGATATTACACCTATAATTTGGGTGGGTATTTTCACCCTATTGCGAGAAATTCTGTTAGGACAACAAGGACTCTTGACATAACCTTGGTTATTGGTCACTAGGAAATCGGAAACAGTCTCTCTTCTCATTAATCTCGCAAGACTAGAACTGGACAGGGTGCTTGACGTACCACTCTTTCTGCAACTGATCCTAAAGCAAAGCGGTTTAAACCTTTGTGGGCATGAGAGGGAATAATAATCAGTTGAATATCATTTTTTTTGGCGTAGTCGAGAATTTTTCTAGCGGGTTTCCCAATGACCACGTTAAATGGTGCTTTTTTATATTGCGGATCAGAACACCGTTTATAAAAGACCTTTTCTACATGATGACGACGGGTCTCATTATCCACCGTATGCCAAATCATGCCGGGATCACCGGG
>JAVLCL010000495.1:0-2490 GCA_031580825.1 Halothece sp. Uz-M2-17 | reverse complement strand
GATTTTTTCTCTTGATGAAATCGCCTTTCAAGGGAATAGAGAATAATTGTGAGAGCAAAAAGGAAGAGTAGCGCGATCGCGCCCTTTTTCCCCTGAGCGATTAAATAGTCTTGTTCTCGCTCTCGTTTGGCTTGTTCGAGTGCATTTTTGATCTCAAGAATCATTTGCTCAGCACGACGTTGAATTGTCATCCCTTTCAAATTGGCATCTTGACTGGTGACACTCAGCAAACGAATTTCTCGTTGATCCACAGCGACATAAATATCCACCAGTTGTCCCGCTGCTTCTTGACGAACATCTATGTCTGCAGACGGATTTTGTAGATAGTAACGAGTAATGTCGTCTAACCGCTGTTCAATTTCGGTGATACGACTGGATAAATCCGAATTATTCGCTGCCACTTCCAATACACAGCGTCCGTCTAAATAGATACATCCGGAAACCACTTTTTCTGTTGTCGGAGACATAAAAATAGACGAATTTCCCGAAAAATTAGGTAAAAGTGGGAATTGAGCTTGTGCAGGCTGCTTAAACGGAAGAAATATGAGCAAAATCGCCATCAAACTCCCCAACCAAAAGTATTTGCGCTTCATAAATCGTAAGGAATCAGAAAAGAATATTGAGTTAAACTATCCCAAAAATTTTGACATCTGATCAATATGCAGTAACCTAGTAGAGATCGCAATGTGAAATAACAACTCGTAAAGTTACATGACTGCAACACAAGTAAAACACGAAGTAAAAGACCTTAGTTACGCCACGCTAGGGAAACAACGGATTGAATGGGCAAGTCGTGAAATGCCCGTACTGAGACAAATTCGCGACCAGTTTGCGAAAGATAAGCCCTTAGAAGGGATTCGCATGGTTACTTGCTGCCACGTCACCACTGAAACAGCTAACCTCGCCATTACCCTCAAAGCAGGTGGAGCTGATGCGGTTTTAATCGCGAGTAACCCCCTTTCCACTCAAGACGACACCGCAGCCAGTTTAGTTGCTGACTATGGTATTCCCGTCTATGCCATCAAAGGGGAAGATAATGAAACCTTCATGCGGCATATCAATATCGCCCTCGATCATCGCCCCAATATCATCATCGACGACGGTAGTGATGTCACCGCAACCCTGATTCAACAGCGTAAAGACCAAATCAAAGACATCATTGGTACTACCGAAGAAACTACCACTGGCATTAACCGTCTTCGGGCGATGTACAACGATGGGGTACTGACGTTTCCTGCAATGAACGTTAACGACGCGGATACGAAGCACTTCTTCGATAACCGCTATGGAACTGGACAATCCACCATTGATGGGATTCTCCGTGCAACTAACATCCTCCTCGCCGGTAAAACCGTTGTTGTTGCTGGTTATGGCTGGTGCTCCAAAGGGGTAGCAATGCGCGCTGCTGGAATGGGTGCTAACGTCGTTATTACCGAGATTGACCACATCCGCGCTTTAGAAGCAGCGATGGATGGCTTCCGTGTGATGCCCATGAATGACGCGGTTAAAGTCGGTGATGTCATTGTTACCTTAACTGGTAACAAGCACGTGGTTGCATCTCACCACTTTGACAATATGAAAGATGGGGCAATTGTCTGCAACGCAGGTCACTTTGATATTGAGCTTGACCTAAAATCTCTGCGCGAGAAAGCAACTGAAGTTAAAGAAGTTCGTCCGTCCACTGAACAATACGTTCTTCCCAATGGGAAATCTGTCATTGTCTTAGGGGAAGGTCGTCTGGTGAACTTGGCTGCTGCAGAAGGTCACCCCAGTGCGGTAATGGATATGAGCTTTGCTAACCAAGCGAAAGGTTCTGAATACCTCGCGCTCAACAAAGGCAAACTTGAGCCTGGTATTCACTCTATTCCTCGGGAAGTTGACCGTGAAATCGCTCGTCTGAAATTGAATGCAATGGGCGTTAAAATTGACGATCTCAGCGAATCACAAATCAAGTACATGAACTCCTGGACTGAAGGAACTGACTAATTAGCATTTTGCTAGCTTAGTTTAATTCAAACCCCGATCGCGCGATCGGGGTTTTTGTTTGATCAGTTAAATTAGTAATAAAATAGACCAATTACTAATCTAGGATTGAATTCTAAGTAAGCTGGATGTTGGAAAGAGAAGCTCAATGGTGGCGAGATAGTGTTATTTATCAAATTTATCCCTTAACCTTTGCCGATAAAAACGGGGATGGAATCGGAGATCTACAAGGAATTATTGAGCGACTCGATTACCTGAATAATGGCACATCCGATCAAGAAAATGCACTGGGAATAGATGCGATTTGGTTATCGCCAATTAATCAATCTCCTTTATTTGATAATGGCTATGATGTGAGTGATTATTATGATATTTGTAATCTTTTCGGGACATTAGATGACTTCAAACGGCTCATTTCAGAAGCGCATCAGCGTGGAATTAAAGTTATTTTAGATTTAGTGATTAATCATACCTCGAATCAACATCCTTGGTTTTTAGAATCGCGAT
>JAVLCL010000493.1:0-2490 GCA_031580825.1 Halothece sp. Uz-M2-17 | reverse complement strand
CTAACTTTTGTCGGTGCTCCTGTTGTTTCCGTATTAGATCAACGACTTCTTGACCATACCCAAGCTCTTGATATTTTTCCAAAATGTAGGGATCAGGCAAAGGAGAATTACTGCTTCTAATTTGCAACTCTCCAACAAAGTGTCCAGAAGGTTGCTGCTCTTGAACCACATTGGGTGAGATTTCTTCATTTTGATAACTATCATCAGAAGTTATCCCCCAAGGAATTACTACAGAATTCTCGGGGGATACTTGACTTGATTCATTATCGTTGTCTGTATCACTCATGTTGATTGACTAATCGCCTTTTTTCTAGAGAGTCAACTGCTTTACGGATGTCTGCTCCTACTTTCTCTTGGTCAGATCTAAAAACTAAATGATCATGCTCAAAGGACTTGATTTTAATTCTAGTTGTATAACGACGATAGCGGTTACTCGAAGCAGGCATCAAATTTATGCTCGATCCCATACCAGCGACAACATGAGAAAGACGGCTCATTATTTTTCTTCGAGGTTTTTTCAAAGTTGTCATAGATTTTTCATTTTTTTCTGGTGGTGCTACTTATATTTTAAAGATACTAGTATATTTCCAATTTTCCTAAATTTACCATTGAAGCCTGACGTTGTTGTAGGATTAGGTAATACAGTGTCAGAATTTCATCATTAGTTGAAAATAGGTTTAAGTTTATCTTTACTCTATCGTTTGCTTCTCACGCAGCGATCGCAGCGACCACAATGAAACCCTTTTGCTTGTTGATTAAACCCAAATGCAGACAGTAAAAATTGCCAACGACACTGACGAGTCGCAAGATACTGTTGCATCTGTTTGGGTTGTTGTAAAAGGTTGGGTGGATTAGATCTTTTTCCTTTTTGCGGTAACAGTCGATAATGAAACGGATCAAGCCATTCTAATTGGTTTAAACTGTGTAAGAGAGAAAGAGCAATTAAGCCATTAGGAGACATTTGTTCGACTGTGTTGATATTGCCTTCTCGGGGAATGTGTTTTGTTAGTTCTCTGGCTTTCTGGTATTGTTGACGCAGTTTTTGGATAAAATAGCGTTCTCGCTGTTTATCTTCAGGATAAAGTAAGCCGGTGGGTTCGCTGACTAAAGTTAAAGCCGTGGCGATGTTACCGTCTCTTCCTCCGCGTCCAATTTCTTGGAGGTATTCTGAAAGTAATAAGGGTGGTTGATAATGAATGACCCAGCGCAAATTTCGCTTATTAATCCCCATGCCAAAGGCGCAAGTAGCATTAACAAATTGTATCCTTCCCTCTAGCCAGTCTTGTTCAATGTTACGACGTTCAGAAGGGCTTAACCCCGCATGGTAAGCTGCACTATGATAGCCAAGAGAATTTAACCATTGGCTGAGGGTTTCTGTCGTGGCGCGCGATCGCGCATAAATTAATCCCGATTGTTTTTTACGCGGTACAATAAACTCAATCAGCTTTTTCTTCCGTTGCGCTGGCGTACACACCCGCTTCACCTGTAGTCGTAAGTTATTCCGATACGGACTTTGCTGAAAATAAATCGGCTCTCGGAGTTGTAAACAGGTTTCAATCGTCTGCTGTGCAATGGGATCAGCCGTTGCAGTAAATGCAGCCACTGCAATTTTACTTCCTCTTGGCTTAGTATTTAATAAGCGCGATCGCGCCACCCCTAACCGCCGATACGCAGGACGAAACGTTTCCCCCCACTGCACTAAACAATGGGCTTCATCTAAAATAAAACCATTAATTCTTAATTCTGGTGTCATCAATCTTTCCCAAACGGGTGGACTGAATAAGGTTTCTGGGGAAAGATACAATAAGCGTAGTGTTTCTAATTGTTTGAGAATTCGTTGACGCTGCAAACGAGGAATTTCACTATGTAACAATGCAGCGGGTAACTGGCGTTGCTGTAACTCCTGCACTTGATTTTCCATTAACGCCACTAAGGGTGACACGACTAACGTTAATCCCGTTTGTAATAGCGCAGGAAGTTGAAAACAGATCGACTTTCCACCACCCGTCGGTAGCACGACCAACGCATCTTTTCCTTGTAGCAAACAATCGACGATTTCTCCTTGTGGCGGACGGAAATCAGAATAGCCCCAAATTGCTTGCAACTGACCTCGGATTTGCTGAGTGTCCATCAACCGTTAAACTAAGTAAAGAGGAATACAATAAAAAATGTCTATGACTCAGGCTAATCTTACAACGAACCTAAGCGCGATCGATAACGAACTCTCTAAACGTCATATTAATCTCGATCCCGGTGGCTATTTTATTATCTACCTTGATCGCGAAGAAGGCTTAATTTGTGCCAAACACTATCGAAATTTAGTTGATGAAGAAGGGTTTGCCCTACACCCTGTCACCGGAGAACGCCTCTCAGCAAAATGCAATCATAATGATATGGTGGCAAGCCATATCTACACAGGACGCACCGCAAAAGAATTATGTGTCAAGCTCTTTGAAGAAACAGAGCCCTGTCCCGTCACGCAATTTAATC
>JAVLCL010000494.1:0-2490 GCA_031580825.1 Halothece sp. Uz-M2-17 | reverse complement strand
CGCGCATTGCAGCAGTCTTTGCCAAACGCTTAGAAAGAGGAATGCGACTGGCTGCTGATCCAACCGTGGAATATGGCTTAAATATTGAACAAACCGAAGATACCCCACTCACGTTGAAACAAGTCAACACCCCTTCCCCTTACAATACCTATCTCAACACCGGTTTACCCCCCACTCCCATTGCGAGTCCCGGCAAACCCGCTCTAGAAGCCTCCCTCAACCCCCCAGAAACAGAATATCTCTTTTTCGTCGCCCGTTATGATGGGACTCATGTTTTCAGTAAAACCTTTGCTGAACATCAAGCAGCCCAACGACAGATTCAGAAATAACCATTTTGAAAGCACTGAAACGAATCACCAGTTTAATTTTAGGATTTATTACTGCGGTTACGCTCAGTCTCGGTTTACGGGAAATCGCCTCCTCAAGTAATGTCAAAGATTTTAATGCCCTTGCCCCTTTAGAAATCAAAAATGAGCAAGAATGGCATGATTTTCGTCAACAACTCGCGATCGCGCAAAAAATGGGCATTGATGCCATTGTGACCGATATCTGGTGGGGAAAAGTTGAAAAAGAAGGCGATCAGCAATTCAATTGGTCATATTATGATCGACTGCTGCAAGAAATTGAAACTGCCCACTTGCATTGGATTCCCATTTTATCCTTTCATCAGTGTGGGGGAAATGTCGGGGATAACTGTGACATTCCAATTCCAGCTTGGATCTGGACTCATTTTCCTGATATTGCGCCTCAAACATTGCAATACGTCAGTGAAAAAGGAAATGCCAGTTCAGAAGTGGTGTCTCTCTGGTCAGATCAGTGGGTTATGTCGGAGTATCAAGAATTTATGGTTGCTTTTTTACAACGGTATGGGAAACGAGCCGATATCATTGACGAAATTCAAATTAGTCTTGGTTCGGCTGGAGAATTGCGCTACCCTGCTTATAATGCTCATGATGATTATGAATATCCCCATCGCGGTTATTTTCAAGCCTATAGTCAACTGGCTCAAGTGTCTTTCCGCAACTCTGTGCGCGATCGATATGGAAATTTGTCAACGATTAATCGGAAATGGCACACTAATCTCACATCTTATACTCAAATTCGACCGCCCCAACAAGCGGAAGCATTTGTTCAACAACAAGATTATGTCAAAACGCAGTATGGAAGAGACTTCATTGACTGGTATCGAAACTTAATCCAAAGACAACACAATGCCAATTAAAGCGAGGCGTGTTTTCGTCTCAGGGGACGCGCCACCTTTAAACCTTGAATTGTAACGACCATTACCAACGCCAGAGATATCACCCAACCTAGAGAAGAAACAGGATGTTGTTGCCAAGTTGCCACTTGATAAAACAACGTTGCCACCCAGTAGGCGAGTCCGGTTGTCCAACTAATCGTAAATAATGTCCAACCCCAGTTGGTTTCTCGATAAATCGCTGCCGTTGCTGCCACACAAGGAAAATACAAAAGAACAAAGAGCAAATAAGCAAAAGCTGCTGCCTTACCATTAAACCGTTGTGCCATTTCCCCAAAGGTACTGCTCGCCATGGCGGGTTCTGCCACGGTGCTATGACTAATATTAAGCCCTAAGGGATCGAGTAAAGTGCTGGGAAGTTCAGCAAGATTAGCGGGAATCGTGGCAATGGCTTCCTTCATCTGACCCCAAAATTCAAAGTCAGTTGAGGCTGCATTCAAACTCGGGTTAGTAGCAAGTTGCGTATAAAGATTATCTAGCGTTCCCACCATCGCTTCTTTCGCAAACATTCCGGTAAAAATGCCCACGGTTGCGGGCCAATTTTCTTGAGTGATGCCCATCGGCGAAAAAATCGGCGTAATCGCTTGACTGGTGGCACTTAAAACTGAGTTACCCGTGTTTTGGTTGCCAAAGGAACCATCAACCCCAACGGAGTTTAATAAGCCTAAGACCATGACCATCAGCACAATGACTTTTGCTCCTTTGGCAATAAAGGCTTGCAAACGTTCCCAAGTGCGAATGAGAACACCTCTGAAACGAGGAAGATGATATGGGGGAAGTTCCATAATAAAGGCAGAAGTTTGTCCCCGTAGTAAGGTTTGCTTCAGCACTAAGCCGGTAAAAACAGCCGCTAAAATCCCGATTAAATACAATCCAAAGACAACATTTTGTCCCCCCACGGGGAAGAACGCAGCAGCAAAGAGGGCATAAATGGGCAAGCGTGCACCACAGGAGATAAACGGGGTCATTACCGTTGTCAACACGCGATCGCGCGCATTATCTAAGGTTCGCGTTGCCATAATCGCTGGCACATTACAACCAAACCCCACCAGCATCGGTACAAACGATTTCCCTGGCAATCCCACAAACCGCATCAAGCGATCCATCACAAACGCAGCCCGAGACATATATCCTGAATCTTCCAAAACAGACAAAAACAGAAATAAAAAACCAATCACAGGAATAAAAGTGGCTACGGTTTGAATCCCACCGCCAGCGCCATCTGCAAGCAG
>JAVLCL010000492.1:0-2497 GCA_031580825.1 Halothece sp. Uz-M2-17 | reverse complement strand
AAGGTAAGGTCTTAGCTGTTTAATGGGTACACTATTTAAGCCACAGTGTACTAGTGTTATTCTTATTTTTGATGGCAGATATCAAATATTGAGTTTGATTTAATTATTATTATGAATACAAAAGTTAAAGCGCGATCTAAAGTAGTTTCCTTGAGGCGATCGCGCTTTCGTTTTTAAATTTATGAGGGGAAAAGGCAATTTCCCTACTTCAAATAACTTTGATTAATCAGCTTTTAAGTTTAATAGTTGTTCTTGCCAACTTGTCACCGAATCAGTCTTTTCAGTCTTGGCAACTTCAAACGTTTTATTGATAGCTTGTGGTTGTTGCAGGAGTTCCAGACACAACTGAGCAATCGTTTCTCGACTCACTTGACCCCTTAAACAATCCCCTTGTTCGAGATATAACTGTTCCGGTTCAGTTTCTTCAGTCAAAGCACAGGGGCGAATAATAGTATAGCGTAAACCACTCTCGCGAATTGCATTTTCTCCTGCTAATTTCCAAGTCAAAAGTCCCCCTAATTGATCATTCATTTGTACCGCTGGTGGTTCTTGGCTTAGATCAAGATCAGATCGTCCAGGTCGTGTAACTCCTGCGGAGCTAATCATAATCCATTGTGGCGTTGCCTGTCCCCCATAAGCTGCAATTTGTTCCACTTCCAAACGAAAAGATCCCGGTTGAAACGAGGGATTCAGTGCCTTATTATATTCAAATTTACTTAACATTAATTGCATGGAATTGATCGCTGCTGTATTCAATGCTGGCGCATCATCCATCGTTTTGGCGCGAAAAACCGGAGTCAGTTCGTTAAAGGGAACATACACATCAATCCAAGTATCTTTTACCGTATCAAAAGAGTAAGCATAACCGATGCCATCCCAGCGGTTATCACAACGGAGAAAGAATTTATAGCGATTACCATCCCCTTTCACTCGCACATAAATGCCTTCATAGCTGGATAAATCTAAATTAGGTGCAAAATTGCGCGTGCGAACAGAGGTAAACCCGCCATTATTTTCAGTGGAAACAGTTCCAGAAAAAACAGCTTTTTCACCGTCTTGGGAAAACTGACTGGCACTAACCCCTCCCATAACCACATCATCTAATGCTCCCCACATGGCTTGCAAGTTACTGTTGTCATTGCGGAAGTTAAAAATTGGAAAGTAAGTCGTATCCGATAGCCACGGTTTGGCAAGTTTGAGCAAATTCTGAATTCCTTTGTATTCCACAGCTTCCGGACTTGATTCTGCAACTTCCGGTTCGTAAAATTTGACCCCTTGATAATATTTCTCGCGGTTGGGCGTATCTCCTTCTACGGGCTGAATGCGCGTTCCTGTACAACAAATGACAGCAGTAACATTTGCCATTAATTCTAGTTTTAAACTATCTGGAATAGTAATATCTCCTTCGTAAAACTCAATTTGATCGCCCAGAATTGATCGCGCTCGTTCTATACTACGCACTAATGCCCGCACAGGATAGTTTTTTTGTTGTAAATATTGCACCACTCGTTTACCAACACCGCCAGTTGCACCCGCTACAAGAATTGTTCCAGTTTGGGGGGATAATATCGGTTGAGCGGGAGATTCATTGCCTAAAATCATTTGTTTAACTCCGGGAAGACTGTTGATCAGGGGAAGAACATCAAAGTAGGTTAACGTTTTGATAAAACGACCAAAATCCCAAGATTGTTTCTGGCTCATGGGGATAAACTCTCTATTCTGATTTTGATGAGTTGTATGTTACGGTTATTTAAAACAATGTAACGAATGTAAAACCATTCAATGCTGGGATGTAGAAGGGAAGCATGCTCGTTCCCACGAAATTGATCTTCATTATTGATTGCAGACAATATGGCAGAAAACTTAACCAATACTCCAGAAATGAAATATGGAGAGCGAGAAATTGCAGAAGGAGAACTGATTACATTTCCGAATCCTCGCCCAGGACGACGCTATAAGGTAAACGTTAGTCTTCCTGAATTTACTTGTAAATGTCCTTTTTCGGGTTATCCGGATTTTGCGACCATTAATATTACGTATATGCCGGATCAAGCCGTGGTTGAGTTGAAGGCGATTAAACTATATATCAATAGCTATCGCGATCGTTATATTTCCCATGAAGAGGCAGTCAATCAGATTTTAGATGATTTTGTTGCTGCTTGTGATCCCTTAGAAGTAACAATCACTGGTGATTTTTCTCCCCGGGGTAATGTTCATACGGTTATTGAAGTTCATCATCAGCAGCCTCGCGTTTAAGATTACTTGGCTTTTAGCTTCTCGCGGAGAAGCCCCGCGCTCTATCCGATCGGGGTGAGCGACGGGATGAGGATCGGTGAGTCGAGGGGTACTCTTCGAGAAGTCGCTTCGCGCCTACGATACCCCGAAGACGAGCCAACACAACGGTTTATCGTAGTTTTCTGGTTGTGCTAACTATTGTTTATCATAGCAACTATGCTAACAATGAACATGACATATAGAATTTATCGTGCGATTCGTT
>JAVLCL010000491.1:0-2498 GCA_031580825.1 Halothece sp. Uz-M2-17 | reverse complement strand
GACGTTCCTGTCAGTTCCCGTCTCAAAGTTGCCGATTTAGAATTTGACCCTGATAATCAACTGGCTTATCGCAATGGACGAACCATTGAACTTTCAGAAAATGAGGCAAAACTTTTAAAGTATTTTATGCAATTTCCTCAACAACTGTTAACCCATCAGCAAATTTATCAATATCTTTGGGGAGAAGAGAGTACACCGAGTAGTAACGTTTTAGCTGCGCTGGTGCGTTTATTACGAAGAAAAATTGAAGCCCCCGGAGAAATAACTCTAATTCATACGGTTTATGGAAAAGGCTATCGGTTTGGAGAAATTGCAGAAAGCTAATTATTTTACCAAATTAAACGCAAGTCTAAATTGAAATTGGGTAAAACATTTTCTCCCGACAGAAAACTGGGCTGATCTAAAACTTCTACCACTTGATTTTGACGATAAATTTCGACTTTTTTATCTTGAGGATTAATCAGCCATCCCAGTTCAGTTCCATTCTCAAGATATTCTTGCATTTTATTCTGCACATCAATCAATTGATCAGTTGGAGAACGGAGTTCAATGACAAAATCAGGACAGAGGGGGATAAATTTTTGTCGCTGTTGAGGGGTTAAGGTTTCCCAACGAGAAAGGGGTAGCCAAGCGGAGTCTGGAGAACGATTTGCGCCATTAGGAAGTTTAAATCCTGTGGAAGAATCAAAGGCAATTCCTGTGCCATCTTGATCCGTCCAATTTAAAAGCTGCTGGGTAATTCTGGCGTTTCTATTTCCGGTTTCTCCACCCGTCGGTGGCATGATAATTAACTCTCCTTTGGCATTTCTTTCAAAACGAAAATCTCGATTATTTGCACACAGTTGGAAAAATTGTTCTTCTGTTAATTGCACCGAATCTAGATTAATGGTAATTGTATCCATGGTGATTACTTATTCTCGTAAAACATAACCGACACCGCGCACCGTTTGAATTAAACGAGATTCTCCTTGGTCTTCCAGTTTTAATCTGAGATAGCGAATATACACTTCAATAATATTAGAATCGCCCATAAAATCGTAACCCCAAACTCGTTCTAAAATTTGGTCACGGGTTAATACTTGACGGGGATGATTGAGAAGATAGCGCAGGAGTTCAAATTCTTTTGCGGTTAATTCGATCGCGCGATCGCGCCGAAAAACTTCACGGGTGCTAGTATTAAGTTTAAGATCGCTAAACTGTAAGACATCCGTTTCTTCCTCTTGAGTGCGACGGAGATGGGCGCGAACCCGAGCAAATAATTCTTCAATACTAAACGGTTTCACGACATAATCATCCGCCCCGGCATCTAATCCTTCCACGCGATCGCTAATTTCATCTTTCGCGGTTAATAAAATCACAGGAACCGTACTTCCTGTTTGGCGTAAACGCCGACAAATTTCTAACCCAGAAATTCCCGGTAACATCCAGTCTAAAATCAGTAAATCAGGGGTTGATTCTCGCGCTTTGGATAAGCCATCAAAACCATCCGTCGCCGTAATTACCTCATACCCTTCATATTTGAGTTCTAACTCAATAAATTGGGCAAGTTTGACTTCATCTTCAACAATTAAAATCTGAGCGGTCATATAAAGTCAGTGCAGATTACTTTGCCCTTGATTATATCTTGGGTTGAGTCGGTTTTCCTTCTTGCTTCTCTTGCTGTAAAGCATTCATAGACGCTGCTTCAATAAAAATCCGTTTAATCTCAGTATGAGATTCTCTAATTTTACTTTCAATGCGTCGGGTTGCCATTTCAATCTCATCAGAAGAGAGTTCATCTTTAAACTCAATATTAAGAGCCAGCATAATATCTCGTGGTCCTAAGTGAAAGGTAATCGGTGAGTCTGTTGCGGAAACTGCCTCATCCGATTCAACAATTGTTTTAATACTATTTCTCACTTCCAGAGAGGCACTTTCTCCCACTAAAAGACCTTTGGTTTCTGCAACTAAAATAATCGCAACGACAGTTAATAAGATTCCAATAATAATCGAAGCAATCCCATCATAAATGGGGTTATGAGTGACTTCGCTTAAGAAAACTCCTAAAAAAGCTAAACCTAAACCCAATAAAGCAGCAAAGTCTTCAACAATCACGATAAATGCACTGGGATCTTTACTTTCACGAATCGCTTTCCACAGCCCAACATCCTCATTCCTGGGATAGTTTTGATTAAACTCTTTAATGGAAATCAATAAGGCTGTTCCTTCAAAAATAGACGCAATTCCCAAGACAATATAACTAACAAGGGGAGAACTCGAAGACTCAGAATGTTGGAAGCTATTTAATCCTTCATAAACCGATACACCACCACCCAAAGCAAAAATTAAAACCGCAACAACTAACGACCAAAAATAAATTTCTTGACCGTGACCTAAGGGATGTTCTTCATCAGCTACCCTTTCACTTTGTTTAAGCCCGTAAAGGAGTAAAATTTCATTAGTAGAGTCAACTACAGAATGAATGCCCTCGGAAAGCATCGCCGAACTTCCACTAATGG
>JAVLCL010000490.1:0-2502 GCA_031580825.1 Halothece sp. Uz-M2-17 | reverse complement strand
TAATAACCAACTGTCATCTTCGAGACGGAATTTATAGCCATCAACGGTTTGACAACTTTTCACACCCCGTTCTGCGATTTCAGCAGGGGGGTCGGTGGCGAGGATGTTTTGCACCCGTTGCTTTGCTTCGTCGTTAGCTAAGGGTAAATCAATGCGATCATAAGCAGAATGGAATCCCACTTGGGCTTGCAGTTCTTGATAAAGCATTCCCAGATCTTTTTCAGCAACGACAACCGCTTCGATCGCGTATAGTGCTGATAAAAGCGCATCTCGCTCTGGAATATGGGTTCCGTAACCAATGCCCCCTGATTCTTCTCCTCCCACTAACACAGGCGTTTCTAACATCCGCTCGGCAATATATTTATAGCCAATGGGCGTTTCATGTAGGGGTTGTTGATAGTGTTGCGCCACTAGCGGAATTAGATCTGATCCGCTTACTGTTTTGACCACTTCTCCACTAAACCCATGATGTTGTACTAAATGCTGGATTAAAATCGGGATTAGGACTTGCGAGCTTAAAAAGTTTCCTTCGCCATCGACGGCTGCCACGCGATCACTGTCTCCATCAAACACTAATCCCACCCGCAGTGGATATTGGTTATTTTGTTTAGCCTGATTAATTGCTCGGAATAAGTCAGGAATATACGCAGGGAGAGGTTCGGGGGGATTCCCTCCAAACAAAGGATCACGATCAGCATTAATTTCGATTACGCCTTCCCCGAGAAAACGGGATAAACCACCGGCTGCTGCACCGTGCATTACATCAGCAAACACACCAAGTTTCCCTTGCGCGATCGCGCTTTGAATGCGACTGAGATCTACTTTTGAGGCTAAAGCCTGGGTATAACTATCCCAAGGGTTAAACCGTTCTAACTCCCCTGGGGTTTCTGTGCTCAGGGTTTCTGAAGAGAGTAAACGAGACTCAATTTTTGCCGTTAATTCCCGAGTCACGGAACCGCCAAAAGCCCCTTTGACCTTTAATCCTAGGTATTGAGCAGGATTATGACTGGCGGTTAAGACTAACGCGCCCAACGCCGAATAGGCTTTGACTGCCCAACTCAAAGCTGGGGTTGGGGCATAGGTATTCGCAAGATAAACATTAAAGCCCGCAGCTTGCACCGCTTCGGCAGCAGCTTGAGCAAACTCTTCGGCAAGAAAACGGCGATCATAGCCAATAATCACCAGACGATTTTGCGCTAAATGACTATAGGATTCTGCTAAGACTTGTGCTGCAATTGGAGCTAAGTGACAAACTCTGGCAAAGGTGAAATCAGCTGCAATGACACCGCGCCAACCATCAGTACCAAATTGAATCGGAGCAAGAGTAAACGGCATAAACTTTTTAAACGAGGGGAAGTGCCATACTTAAATCACTGATTATCCTACCATGATTCATCTTGGCATGATGGAGGGTCTGGCGGGGATTTCTCGTCATTTAATTCTAAATGAATCAGCAGCGATCGCAACTGACTCCGTTCAATATAGGGCCAGCCTCCATTTTCTTCAATGTCACGGAGGAGTTGATATAATTCTTGACGGGTATTGGGAAGGGCGGGATTAAAGAATTTTTCCCGAATTTGCCAATGTAATTGTTCTAAAACGCGCAATAGCATTAATAAACCCAAGCAGTCTTCTTGATACTCTTGGGCTGTTTCTAAAATCAGAGCTTTTATGCGCTCTGTTTCGTCGGTTAACTTTTGATTTGTCTTGTCATCCATCTGGTAATAACTTTACAAAACTTAATACTAAGGGGGTGTTCAACACTTTCCTTGCCAGGAAAAGCAACTCTAGAGTGTACAATGCCTAATTGGATGTTCAATCAGTTTTTTGGTTATCGTAAGATTTTGGCGATACTCCTCTTATCTCATCGGCAACGAACACGACACCAATGCGCCCTCGTGTTAATTCAAAGTTACCATCATCTGATCAAGATGAGGATTTGACCGAGAAAAGATAAGAAAAATAAAGATAAAGGATGACCTTTTGTCTTTACTCTGAAATTGCCAATTGGGCGCAACTTTAAAATTGCTATTGCTGTAGCGGAGAGTTTTTCAATAAAGGAATCAAGACAAATTATGAGATATCGTTCAATTATTGCCACTGTCCTGGCGCTGTGTTTAGGTTTATTAACGGCTTGTGCCGAAGAACCCGGTGAATACGTTGATAAAAGCCAACTGACTTATGATCAGGTTTTAGGAACCGGATTAGCCAATAAGTGTCCTCGCTTGGCTTCAAGCAGACGGGGAACCATTCAGGTTAGTGCAGATACCACCTATAAAATTAAAGATATGTGTCTGCAACCGACAGAATTTTATGTCAAAGAAGAGCCGGAAAATAAACGTCGTGAAGCGGAATTTGTTCCGGGTAAGTTACTAACTCGCTCGACTTCCAGTTTGGATCAAATTGTTGCCAATTTGAAATTTACGGAAGAGGGACAATTTTTGTTCCAAGAGATTGATGGGATTGATTTTCAGCCGATCACGGTACAACTCCCTGGCGGTG
>JAVLCL010000014.1:0-16945 GCA_031580825.1 Halothece sp. Uz-M2-17 | reverse complement strand
AGATTAGTTCGAGATGATAAAGGAGACCCTGTTGAAATTATTGGCTATTTTGCTGATATTACCGAGCAGAAGCAAACTGAACAAGCGATTCGAGAATCTCAGCAGTTCTTTAAAAGTTTACTAACGGTTTTTCCCCTTTATCTGTTTTGGAAAAATACGGAGTCCGTTTATTTAGGATGTAATCAAAATTTTGCCACCGCAGCAGGATTTTCTAGTCCGGAAGAAATTATTGGTAAAACCGACGATGATTTACCTTGGACAGAAGCAGAAACAGCTTCCTATCTTGCTGATGAAAAAGAATTAATTGCTTCTGAAAGTCCAAAACTGGGATATCTAGAAACGCAACGACAAGCAAATGGTCAGCAAATCTGGGTTGAAACCAGTAAAGTTCCCCTTTATGACGGGAGTGGTGAAGTAATCGGAATTTTAGGAACCTATCAGGATATTACCGCTCGCAAAGAAGCAGAAGAACAATTACAACGAACCAATGAAGCCTTAATTCGTGCCACACAACTCAAGGATGAGTTTCTCGCGAATATGAGTCATGAGTTACGTACTCCTCTAAATGTGATTTTAGGAATGACAGAAGGTTTACAAGAAAGGATTTATGGGCAGATTAATGAGAAACAAGCTAAAGCCCTCAAAACCATTGAAAGCAGTGGGTCTCATTTATTAGAACTGATTAACGATATTCTAGATCTGTCTAAAATCGAATCGGGACAGATGGAATTGCACTATGCTAAGACAGAGATTGCTAACCTGTGTCAGTCGGCATTAGTCTTTATTCAACAACAAGCCTATAAAAAACGAATTCAGGTCAGTACCCAACTCCCGACGCAGTTACCAAACTTATTTGTAGATGAGCGGAGAATGCGCCAAGTTTTAATTAATTTATTGACCAATGCCGTGAAATTTACTCCCGAAGGGGGACAAATTACCTTAGATGTAAGTTTTTCGATGAGTGAACCAGAAGAGCCATCCTCTGCAGATTATCTTCGCTTTACGGTTTGTGATACTGGAATTGGCATTGCACCAGAAAATATTCAGCGTCTTTTTCAGCCCTTTATTCAAATTGATAGTGCTCTGAACCGTCGTTACGAAGGCACAGGGTTAGGGCTGTCTTTAGTCAAGCGCATTGTTGAACTTCATGGGGGAGAAGTGGGCGTAAGGAGTGAAGTGGGAGTGGGGAGTTGCTTTTATTTTGATCTGCCTTTGGCAAGAGTGCTCACATCTCCTGAACCATCAACCTCAGATGTCGAAGTCAATTTAGACACTGCTACTGCTTTGAGCGAGGAGATGCCTTTGATTTTAGTTGCCGAGGATAATGAGGCAAATGTTATGACGCTGACGAGTTACTTAGAAGCAAAAGGGTATCGTCTCTTAGTGGCGGGGAATGGTGAGGAAGCCATTGAGTTGACCGAAACTCACTCTCCTGATTTAATTATCATGGATATTCAAATGCCTGACATGGACGGTTTAGAAGCAATTCAACAGATTCGAGCCTCTTCTCACCAGCCCCATGTGCCGATTATTGCCCTCACTGCCCTAGCCATGGAAGGCGATCGCGATCGCTGCTTAGAAGTAGGAGCAGATGCCTATCTCAGTAAGCCTGTTCGTCTCCGAGAATTGGTCAAACTGATCGAGCACCAACTTGCGACTTTTAAACTGCAATGAAAAACTTCCCATTCCGCCGTCCTCGCATCTCTTTGCGCTGGTTATTATTAAGCCTTTGTTTGTTACAAACCGTGGGAGCGATGGCATTAGTGGGTTATGTCTCTTACCGGAGTGGGGAAAAAACAGTTGAAGATCTCGCGAATCAACTATTGCAGGAAAATAGCAAGCACGTTATTCAAGACACAAATTACTATTTAAGATTTATCCGCCATATCAATGAAATGAATTTCTCCTTGGTTACTTCCAATGAAGACAGATTTGATGACTTAGAAGAAATTCATCATTATTTTATTCACCAACAACAAAATTTTCCTGCTATCACCAGCATGATTTTTGCTCGTCCCACTGGTGAAATGTTGATCACTCATCGCATTAGTGCAACCGAAATTGAAGCTGGGCGATCAGATCCAAATCATCCTCAAAAAATTGAAATTCATGCGGTTGAAGCGGATGGAACGTTAGGAAAACAGTTACGAACCATTCACAATTTTGATGTTCGCCATGATCGCTGGTATCGTCAAGCGGTGGAAACGGGACAACAAGGTTGGAGTGAACCGTTTCCGATGACTCTCTACAATCATCTTCTTGCCATTAATACTTATACTCCTCTATATGGAACTGGGGACACCTTACAAGGTATGTTTGCAGTGGGCTTTAGTTTACAACAATTGAATCAATTTCTGGCTGAACGTGCTATTGGAGAGCAAGGACAAGTTTTCATGTTACAACAGGATGGGGGCTTAATTGCGAATTCCACGGGCAATGTCCGACCTGATGCTGCTGAGTTTCCCTTCTTGAATTCCCAATCTCAACTCGAATCTGATCGAAGATCGCAGGGACAGAAGACTGACCCTTTCGTTCAAAATAGTACCGAACAATTGCAAGCCCAGTTTGGTTCTTTAGCGAAGATTCAATCGTTACAAACTCTCTCGATTGAAGTTGATGGCATTCATCATTATTTACAGGTCGTTCCGTTTGAGAATCCTTATGGCTTTGATTGGTGGGTGGTAAGCGTGGTTCCTCAGTCTGAGTTTATGGGAACCTTGCAAGCCAATCGTAATCGTACCCTAGTTATGGGGGGAGGTATTGTCTTTACGGTTACCGCTTTAACTTTAGTGATTGCCCACCGCATTACCAGAGCTTTACGACGACTCACGAATGCCAGTGAAGTCATTGCTGGTGGAAATTGGCAAAAATCTATTGCTGAAAATTGCACGATTAAAGAACTAAACTCCCTTGCCCATTCTTATAATCAGATGGCAGTCGAAATTCAACAAAGCTACAATCATCTCCAAACGACACTCGATCAGTTAAAAGCCAGCCATCAACGTCTAGAGCAATTTTTAGAAGCGATTCCTGTTGGTATTGGCATCATTGATGCGAATGGTCAACCCTGCTACACCAATCAACGAGCAGAGGAATTTTTAGGCAAAGGAACAGTTCCCATTGACAGCATCGCTGATATTTCAGAGGTTTATCAGCTTTATCAAGCCGGAACTGATCAACTTTATCCCTATGAACAATTAGCTGTTGTTCGCGCCCTGAAAGGAGAATCAGCGAGTAATCATGATGTAGAAATTCATTTGCCGAATCGTATTGTTCCTATAGACACTTGGGGAACCCCGATTTATAATCCTGAGGGAAACGTTGAATACGCCCTCGTTGCTTTTCAAGATATTACCGACCGCAAATTTTCGGAACGTCAACTGTGGGAATTGTCAGAACGTTTGGAGTTATCTTTAGCTGCGGGTCAAATTGGCTCTTGGGAATGGGATTTTAATGACGATCAGGTGATTTGGGATCAACGGATGTACGATATTTATGCGGTTAGGGATCCCGTTGATCCTCAGAAAATTCCTGAGATTTGGTCGGCTCGCATTCACCCAGACGAGCGCGATCGCGTTGACGAATTATGCCAACAAGCCATTACCGAACACACCTCTCTTGATACAGAATTTCGGATTATTCACCCTGATGGCAGCATCCGCTTTATTAAATCTTATGGCTTGATTCGTTGCGATGCTGAAGGCAATGCTCAAGGGATGATTGGGGTTAATTTTGACATTACAACCCTGAAAAATGCGCAAATGGATTTAGAGCAAGTGAATGCGGAATTACTGCAAGCGAATCGTCTCAAGGATCAATTTCTCGCAACCATGAATCACGAACTGCGCACCCCCCTTAATGCCATTTTAGGGATGACGGAAGCACTCGAACAAGAAACCTTTGGGATGATGAACCCGCGACAGCATGAAACTTTACAAGTGATTCAGCGCAGTGGCTCACATC
The DNA here is from genome assembly GCA_031580825.1 of Halothece sp. Uz-M2-17. Classification (GTDB taxonomy): domain Bacteria; phylum Cyanobacteriota; class Cyanobacteriia; order Cyanobacteriales; family Rubidibacteraceae; genus Halothece. The sequence goes on along the minus strand of JAVLCL010000014.1, from coordinate 12,982 downwards.
TACTGGAAATTGTCAATGATATTCTCGATCTCTCCAAAATTGAATCGGGTAACAAAGAACTCCATTATACAGATACGTCTGTCCTTGAACTATGTCAAAGCGCGATCGCGCTGATTCAAGCTCAAGCGGAGAAAAAGCAGTTACAACTCCAAACCCAGTTCCCCTCACCCCTACTGAAGGTTTGGGTGGAAGAACGCTTGCTGCGCCAAGTTCTGATTAACTTACTCAGTAATGCCGTGAAATTTACTTCTCAGGGAGGAAAAATCACCCTTGAAGTTCTATTTCCGGTACCTCAAGGAGAGAATTGGATCACCTTTGTGGTTCGTGACACAGGAATTGGCATTGCTGAAGCAAACTTGCAAAAAATCTTTCAGCCATTTGTTCAAATTGATAGTGCACTAAACCGGAAATACCAAGGGACAGGAATCGGACTTTCTCTTGTCAAGCGCATCGTTGAACTCCACGGAGGAGGGGTAAGAGTCACCAGTCAAGAAGGAATTGGAACTTGTTTTTATCTGGATCTCCCTTGTGTGATGGTCACCCAAAACGTTCTCACCCCGTCCTCCCATACAGCCCGAGACAATGCAGATGTCATCTTAGTCCTTGAAGACAATGAAGCAGAATTGATGACCATCAATGATTATCTCGAAGCGAAAGGCTATCGTCTGTTGTTAGCGCAAACCGAAGACAAAGCAATAGAACTGGCAACCTCTCACTCCCCCTCTCCCCATCTGGTGATCATGACATGGGAAAAATCCAATCAACCCCCCTTAGAATTAATCCGAACCCTCCGCAATCAAGGTGACTTAGAAAAGATTCCTTTGATCGCGATCGCGCCTGAACCCCTATCCAATCATGATTCTGCCTCAGAAACCAAAGGGGTGACGTATCTCAGTAAGCCCATTAAACTCAAAGCCTTGGTACAAACTATTCAGGAGGTCTTGAGGTTTCATCGTGAAGAAAGGAAACCCCCACTCTAATTTCTGATTAAGTGGGGGAGAGAGGTTAGGCAACCATCGCATCTAACTTCCCTTCTTGCTCAAGGGCATAAAGTTCATCGCAACCGCCAATCGAGTGGTCATTAATAAAAATTTGAGGCATACTGCGTTTCCCATGAGCACGTTCTGCCATTTTGTCACGGGCTGCATCATCCCCATCAATCGTGTATTCGGTAAAAGGGATATTTTTTTGGGTCAACAGAGCCTTAGCTCGCAGACAGAAGGGACAAGAACTCCAAGTATAAATCTCGACGTTTGCTGACATAGACCAATTCGTAAATGCTATAAGTTTGCGTCGCTTCTTATCTTAACTTTGATCGACATATCAATAAGCAATCAATAATAATGAATAAAACACAAACAACACAGAACCAAAAACCATGACACTCAGTCAACAACTGTGGGAACACAATCAAGATTTAGTTGAGGCCAGTCTTCATCATCCCTTTGTCCAAGGAATTGCCGACGGCAGTTTAGATCAGCGATGTTTTGCTTTTTATGTGGCGCAAGATGCCTTTTTCTTAGAATCTTTTGCTCGGGCTTATAGTATTGCTGCTGCAAAAGCTCTGGACTGGGAAGGATTTAATACCTTTCATCAACTGGCGGGAGGGGTTCTAGAAGAATTAAATTTGCATCAAAGTTACGCCCAACAGTGGGGGGTCGATCTTAAACAAGTGACCCCTTCTCCAGCCACCCGCCACTATACAGATTTTCTATTCGCAACTGCTTGGGGGAGTGAAGTGGGTTTAACGGCTTGCGCGATGACCCCTTGTATGCGCTTATATCATTTTCTCGGCACTCAACTGGCTCAAAATGGGGTCGGCAATCATCAATACTGTGATTGGATTAAAACTTATAATGATCCAGACTTTGGTCAACTGGTGACAACTTTGGAAGGATTAGTTGACCGCTATGTTATTACAAAAGAAAAAGCGAACAGCAGCTACCGTTACGCTCTACAGTGTGAATATGACTTTTTTGCTGCTGCATGGAACTTGGCAGAGGGTTAAGTTATTTGGCTCTTCTAGAGCAACGATGAGATTTTAATAATAAAAGTCAGGCAAAAGTCAATAGGAAACAGGCAATAGGGAATTTTAGTTTTATATTTTAGTAGATTGATGATTGTCATAAGTTATATTTTGGTTTTAAAACTCAATTAAAGCTCAGATCTCAATTAAAAATGTTTTAATATTAAGTTTCAAGATCCGCTTGAGTTTTGCTAGGTAGAGGTTTTAGAAATTATAAATTAACCCCATAAGTCCTCATAACTGTTGCCTCTTGCCTGTTGACAGTTGCCTAATTTTACTGCTTTTTTATCACAGTTAATCTAGGAGAACCAGTTATTTTTGCTCCCATTGTCGTTGCCATTTTCTAAAATGCTTCTCTTCCAAATTTTCTTCTTTTTGATCAAGGTCACCTGGTAGTAAACTGACAAGAAGACTATTTAATTGGGTACGAGTGTTATAACTGGCGTTCGCTAAAGGCTGCGGTAAAAAGAGATCACCAATACCAATAAAGATCAGTGTTAAAAAAAGACCCAGTGTCAAGGTTGGAGAGCGCATGAGAATTTTCACCTTTTCAGAGATGGGCTACTGTTGCCACTTATTATAAGTGTTCTTAAGGGAATTGACTGTTGAGGTAATCACATTAAAATCCGGATTTGCACGGTTAAAGGAGTGATATAAACTACTGTAGTTTTTCTATTTTTTAAGTGCTAGAAAAAACAGAAGGGGAATATATTGTGCAATAATGAAAATAGTGAAGTATTGATCAAAAGCAAAATTAGGCGCGATCGCGCTCTTCTGATATCTTATCAGTTTCACATTGCCATGCTGATCCCTTATCAGTAATAAACTTGTAAAAAATCTCACTTTAAAAGTAAACGAGGTGAGTTGAACCCACCTCATTCGGAAACATTATTGTTGACTTAGTTCGTGTTTATTGTTCCCACTTTGGGGCGGTCCAAGAAACAACGGTCGAATCAATTTGTGCCACATCTGAAGACTTCATGAGAGTGGGAACAGAATTCCGCAAGCGATCTGTGTAAGCCACTGTGGTGGAATCATAAACTTGCGTCAAAATTTTCGGATAGAGTCCAACGCCAATAATGGGAATTAACAAGCAAGCAATAATGAATACTTCTCGCGGTTCCGCATCCACCAACACTTCATGAGAAACCAATTCTTGGTTCTCTTTGCCATAGAAAATCTCGCGCAGCATCGACAGTAAATAAATCGGCGTTAAAATTACACCCACCGCTGCTAAAAAGACCACAATCACCTTAAAGGTTGTATTGTAAGCATCGCTAGTGGAGAAACCAATAAACACCATAACCTCTGCAACAAAGCCACTCATCCCCGGTAAGGCGAGAGACGCGAGAGAACAAGTGGTAAACATGGCAAAGATTTTCTGCATTTTTTGACCGACACCCCCCATTTCATCCAGCATGAGGGTATGGGTACGATCATAAGTCGCTCCCACTAAGAAGAACAGACTCGCCCCAATTAAGCCGTGAGACACCATCTGTAAGACCGCCCCACTTAAGCCTAAATTGGTAAACGAACCAATCCCAATTAACACAAACCCCATGTGCGAAATCGAAGAATAGGCAATTTTTCGTTTCAGGTTACGTTGAGCAAATGAAGTCAGAGCAGCATAGATAATATTGACTACCCCTAAAATCACAAGTGCTGGGGCAAAGTAGGCATGGGCATCGGGTAGCATTCCCGCATTCATCCGAATTAAAGCATAACCGCCCATTTTCAGGAGGATTCCCGCCAGTAACATATGCACCGGTGCCGTGGCTTCTCCGTGGGCATCTGGTAACCAAGTATGAAGGGGGAAAATCGGTAACTTCACGGCATAAGCAATGAAGAATGCACCATAAAGCCAAAGTTGGAAGTTGAGTGCAATATCTTTCGCTGCAAGTGCTCGCATATCAAAGGTTACGGTATCGCCATAAAATGCCATGGTTAAACCCGCAACCAAGATAAAGAGGGATCCCCCTGCCGTGTAAAGAATAAATTTTGTTGCTGCGTAGAGCCGTTTTTTCCCACCCCAAATGGAAAGCAATAGGTAAACCGGAATTAACTCTAACTCCCACACCAAGAAGAATAACAACATATCCTGCACCGCAAAGACGGCAATTTGTCCGCCGTACATGGCAAGAATGAGGAAGTAAAAGAGCTTGGGTTTGAGACTCACGGGCCAAGCTGCCAAAATGGCTAAGGTTGTAATAAAGCCCGTCAGCAAAATTAGAGGCATAGAAATGCCATCAGCCCCCACCGACCAATTTAAGTCTAGTTGGGGAATCCAACTATAACTTTCAACCAGTTGTAGTTCTGGATTAGAAAAATCATAATCCAGATAAAACCCAGCAACAATCAAGGCAAAGTTAATTAAGCCAATGACAAGGGCATACCAGCGCACTTGTTTCCCATCCTTATCGGGAATTAAGGGAATAAAGAAAGAAGCAATTAGAGGAAATAGGATAACAGTTGTTAACCAAGGAAAATTTGTCATAGTTTTTTCAAATGCAATTGATGATTACGCTCATTGAGTTCTAATCCATCTTGAAGCTATAGCAGAAAAGCAATTCCCTTTGAAACCCTCTTTGTGTCTTTGTGGTTGCAATCAAGAGAGAGTCAACTGCTATAGCCACCAATGAAATTAAAAGACGCTAAAGGCAATAACAAACCCTAAGACAGCACCAAAAACGATCAAAGCGTAAAATTGGGCGCGACCGTTTTCAAAGTATTTCAAGCCCTCACCACTAATAATGGCAACTAAGCCAGTCAGATTGACCGCACCATCAACAACCCGATAATCCACTTCCAGGACTTGTCGAGCAATGCGCCGACTGCCTTTGACAAAGAGAGTGTCATAGAGTTCGTCAAAATACCACTTGTTGAGAGAGAAGCGGTAGAGGAAGGGGTATTTCTGCGCGATCGCGCTAGGATCAATTTTCTTGCTGAGATACATCAAAGAGGCAACGGTAATTCCAATTAAGGCAATACCCACTGAGTTTCCAGCCATAATTAAAAATTCTGACCATTCAAACTCTGCCATCACTGCTTTCACCTCTTCTAAGGTTTCCCCAGGGGCATAAACAAACTCCTCAAAGAAGTTTTCCCACGGTTTCCCAATCCAACCAATGGCAAGGGAAGGCACTGCTAAAATCACTAAGGGTAAAGTCATGCTTAGTGGTGATTCATGAGGGGTTTCACTGTGATGATGTTCTTCTGCATCATGATCGGATTCCAGTTCTCGGGTATCCATCGCGCCCGGACCAAACGCCGGTTTCAAGGCGTTAAGAATGGACTCATCATTCCCGCGAAATTCCCCTTCAAAGGTCATGAAATACATCCGGAACATATAAAATGCAGTTAAACCAGCCGTGAGCCAACCAATGAACCACAAGGCTGGATTGGCACTAAACGCCTGAGAGAGAATCTCATCTTTAGACCAGAACCCCGCAAAAGGTGGAATCCCACAAATGGCTAAGGTGCCAACGAGAAACGTTAAAGAAGTAATGGGCATATATTTGCGTAAGCCTCCCATCAAGCGCATATCTTGAGCCAGATCTGGGTTATGACCCACCACTTCTTCCATGCCATGAATAACCGAACCCGAACATAAGAACAACATTGCTTTGAAAAAGGCGTGAGTCATCAAGTGGAATAAGCCTGCGGTGTAACCGCCGACCCCCATCGCCATTACCATATATCCCAATTGGGAAATCGTGGAGTATGCTAATCCTTTTTTAATATCATTTTGGGTCAGCGCGATCGTGGCTCCCAAAAACGCCGTAAACGCCCCTGTCCAAGCAATAATGCTCATCACAGAAGGAATTTCCTCAAATACCGGATACATCCGTGCAATGAGGAATACCCCAGCTGCAACCATCGTCGCTGCGTGAATTAAAGCGGAAATGGGAGTCGGACCTTCCATCGCATCCGGTAACCAAACATGAAGGGGAAATTGGGCTGATTTTGCCACTGGACCCAAAAACACTAAAACCCCGAATAAGGCAGCGAGACTGGCGCCAATAATCCCTGATTCAACTAGGGTTTGCAGTTGGATGCCCATCTCAGCAAAGTCAAAGGTTCCGGTTGCCCAGTACAAACCCAACATTCCAAGCAAAAAACCAAAGTCCCCCACTCGGTTAACAACAAATGCTTTTTGACAAGCATCTGCTGCTGCTTTCCGGTCATACCAGAAGCCAATGAGGAGGTAAGAAGCCATCCCCACTAATTCCCAGAAAATATAAACTTGCACTAAGTTCGGGCTGACCACTAACCCCAACATCGAAGACGCAAATAAGCTCAAATAAGCGTAAAAGCGGACATAACCGGGGTCATGAGCCATGTAGCCATCCGTATAGATCATCACTAAAAAGGCAACGGTGCTGACAATTGCCATCATCACCGTGCTGAGATGATCGACGGTGTAACCCATCGTCAGTTTAAAGTCCCCTGCTGCTGCCCATTCAAAGGTTTGCAGAAAGGTGTCATGTCCGTTAATTTGACTCCATAGCAAGGCAAAAGATAACCCCATTGTCACTCCCATCAGAGAGACAATAAAAGTGGCTGCGGGTTTACGCAGACGACTGGTGACTTGGTTAAATGAAATCAGTCCCGTGCCGACAATCATCGCGCCGACTAACGGTAAAACTGGAATGAGCCAAGCATATTGATACAGTTGTTCCATATAATTTAAGCCTACTAATAGCCGTGATTACATCCTAGTTAAGCGATAACAGAAAACAGTTTCCACCACCTTGAGAAAGACTGAGTGGAAATACCGTTAACAATTGTGACATATTCAGTTGGGCACGTTGCCCTCATTATCCTCTCCCATCAACGATTTTTGATTGTTAATTCCCTTCCAGTGACTCTATAAAAATTTCGGGACGATAAATCGCCCCGAGTTCTGTTTGCATTCAGTTGCAATCAACTGTTCTTATTGATCTAACATCGCTTGCGAACCACTTTGGGGTAGGCGAGGGGCAACAAACCCTGGAGAATAGAAGGGATTGAGACTAGCGCGGAAGGTATTCCCCCGTTCTGCAATCACTGGTGTTACCGCTTCTCGTGCTTTGAGAGCAACTTCAACGGTTTTCACATCATAGGTACTCGTTGCCAACTTGGGATACAAACCAATACCAATGATAGGAAGGAGTAAGCAAGCAGTGATAAAGATTTCGCGAGGTTTGGCATCACCCAGATAGTCTTCAATAACAATGTCCGAGTTAGACGCGCCGTAAAAGACTTGACGCAACATGGAAAGGAGATAAATGGGAGTGAGAATTAAACCCACTGCTGCTAAAAAGACCATTGCAGTTTTGAAAATGCTGCTATAAGCGTCACTGGTAGCGATACCGAGGAAGACGGTTAACTCGCTGACAAACCCACTCATACCAGGCAGGGCTAAAGAAGCCATGGCAGCAGCCGTGAAGAGGGCAAAGATTTTAGGCATTTGTTGTCCCATACCCCCCATTTTTTCCATGACAAGGGTGTGAGTCCGTTCGTAAGTCGCACCAGAGAGGAAGAACATGGCTGCAGCAATTAAGCCGTGAGAGACCATCTGTAAGACAGCACCGTTTAACCCCAATTCGGTATAAGAAGCAATTCCAAGTAAGACAAAGCCCATGTGGGAAATAGAAGAGTAGGCAAGACGACGCTTGAGGTTGGTCTGACTAAAGGCAGTTAAGGCGCCGTAAACAATATTGACAACACCTAAAACTGCTAAGACAGGAGCAAAATAAACGTGAGCATTGGGCAGCATTTCCACATTCATCCGAATCAGTCCATAACCGCCCATTTTCAGTAAAACACCGGCTAAAATCATCGAAATCGGTGCAGAGGCTTCACTGTGCGCATCGGGAAGCCAAGTATGAAGGGGAAAGATCGGCAGTTTTACACCATAGGCAATCAAGAAACCTACATAAGCCAGCATTTCTAAGGCAAAAGGAACATTTTTCATTCCCAATTCCATCATGTCGAAGGTGACGTTATTGCCATAGAAGGCTAAGCCTAAACCAGCTACGAGGATAAAAATGGAACCAGCTGCGGTGTAGAGAATGAATTTAGTGGCTGCGTAACCGCGATTTTTACCACCCCAGATGGAAATTAAGAGATACACAGGAACCAGTTCCAGTTCCCACATTAAGAAGAATAATAGTAAATCTTGGGCAGCAAAGACACCAATTTGTGCACTATACAGAACAAGAATAAGAGCGTAAAATAATTTCGATTTATAGGTAACATTCCGAGCAGCGACGACAGCCAGCGTGGTAATTAAACCGGAAAGGGCAATTAATGGCATGGAGAGACCATCAACTGCTAAAGACCAGTTTAAGCCCAGTTCAGGCAACCAAGGATAACTTTCTTGCAGTTGAAATTGGCTGTTGTTGAGGTCAAAGTGACGACCGAACGCATAAATGGTAAGAATAAGGTTGATCAAGCTCGCGCTCAACGTAAACCAGTGGAGGGTTTTTCCGTTTTCATTCGGGAGGAAAGGAACCACTCCTGCAGCGAGAAGAGGGAAGAGGATAATGGCACTCAGCCAGGGGATTTGAGACTCGATCATTACAGATAAGAATAAATACTTATGACTACACCCCCAATTATATGAAGAGATGTTACATTTTGAAAAGCAATATGGAGAAAAAAGACATAGAAAAATCTAATTGTTGCAGTTAATTCCCTAAGTTGTTTGCTTGGATTAGTCTAGAGAGTGGTGTTTTTGGATTCGTAATGAAACTTGCCCTTGATCAGTATGCTCACTTGGATTCCCCCCTTCATCACTGGAATCAACAGTTAAAGTTAATTGCTTTAGGCGGGTTGATTTTCGCCTTTGCTTTTATTCAAACCTTAGCCTTAATCCCAGTAATGCTTGTCATTACTGTCATTTTGTTTGGCTTGTCTCAGCTTCCCCTCCCCTTTCTTTTATCGCGACTTCAGTATCCAGGAATTTTTATTGCAGTGGTAGTGCTGGTTTTACCATTAGTGTCAGGAGAAACTGTGCTTTGGCAATGGGGGTCAATTGCCATTCGAGAAGAGGGCTTACTCTCTGTGCTACTAATTGTGACTCGTTTTGTCTGTATTCTTACGATTAGCTTAATTTTATTCGGAACTGCGCCATTTTTAAGCAGTATAAAAGCAATGCGATCACTGGGTTTACCAACCGTCATTGTGGATATGACGTTATTGTCTTATCGCTATTTAGAATCGTTTGGTGATACTTTAACGACGATGCAGCGAGCGATGAAACTCCGTGGGTTTAACTCCCATCACCTTAGCCGACGAAATACGAGCCGTTTAGCTTCTTTGATGGGAAGTTTGCTGGTGCGGAGTTATGAACAATCGCAACAGGTGTATCACGCGATGATTTTACGCGGGTATCGCTATGGTTTATATCGTCAGCCGACAGGGTTACGGGTGGCGTTAAGAGAAGCAACTCTCCCCATGCAATTTTGGTTTTGGTTTACTTGCGCGATCGCGCTGAGTTTGATTATTGCAGAAATTTTATCTTAATTTTTATGAAACAACTGACTCAATTCCCCCGTCTGCGCACCTCAGAAGAAAGTGCCCTCGCCATTCACGATCTAGAATTCTCTTATCCCGACCAACCCAGTGTTTTAGATCGTCTGAACTTCAAAATTGAACCTGGGGAACGAGTCGGATTAATTGGTCCTAATGGCGCAGGGAAAACGACACTGTTTCTATCTACTTGTGGGATTTTAAAGCCAACCGCAGGAGAAATTTTCGTTTTTGGTGAACCGATCCAGGCGGGAGAGTTTAACCCTAATATTGGCTTAGTTTTCCAAAATCCAGATGATCAACTGTTTTGTCCCACCGTTTGGGAAGATGTTGCCTTTGGTCCAGAAAACTTACAACTGTCTCCCTCAGAAATCAAACAACGGGTCGAAGAAGCCTTAACCATTACTCGCACTTATCCTCTCGCCCAACGCGTCCCCCATCACTTATCAGGGGGACAAAAATGTATGGTTGCCATTGCCACAGTTTTAGCCATGCACCCTCAACTCATTTTATATGATGAACCGAGTGCCAATTTAGATTTATCAGCCCGTCGGCGTTTGATTGATTTTCTCGAAATTTCAGATCAGACCATTATTATTTCTTCCCACGATTTAGAGTTAATCTTAGAAGTCTGCGATCGCGTTCTCCTTCTAAATCAAGGACAAATTCTTGCTGATGGTGATCCTCGGCGCGTGATGGGCAATCAAACCCTGATGGAAAGTAACGGGCTAGAAAAACCGCACTCCCTTTACCATCATCCTCCCGGTGCCCATCAAGAGTAAATCCCAGTCATCTGGGAAAACCCCAGATGTTTGTCGCCAAATTGGTTCATTGAACTAACTCTGCCATTAACGCAGCAACTGAGGTGATTTCCTGAGCACGTCCCGCATTACTCCCAGCAAAAATCAAACCATTTTCGATGTCTCCACGGGCTGCTTTATCCAAGGCTCGGGCAATGCAATAATTTTCTCCTTGATCACGACAACTGCAAACTTGCAAACAACTGCCAAAACAACGTTTGTCTAAATGAGGGGATTGCGCGATCGCGCGATCGGCAAAGGGATTTTTTAAGGCGCGTCCAGGTAGTCCCACGGGTGAAGGGACAATCACCACATCATCTGGTGTTGCATCACGATGATATTCTTTATATTTCAGATCAGCATCACATTCATCCGTTGTAATAAAGCGAGTACCCATTTGCACGCCACTTGCCCCTAAACTCAACGCGCGATCAATATCAGAGCGATCCCAAATGCCACCCGCAGCAATCACTGGAATGTCAACTTTTAATTCCTCTCTGAGATAAGTCATTAACTCGGGGATCACAGCTTCTGTACTCAAATGAGATTGTCCCAACTCTTCTTTTTTCGCTCCTAAATGCCCCCCTGCGGAGTTTGGATTTTCCACTACGAAAGCATCCGGTAAGCGGTTATGTTGACGTTGCCATTTTCGACAAATCACTTTCGCTGCCCTTGTGCTAGAAATAATAGGAACCAGAGCAACCTCTGGATAATCACGAGTGTAGGCTGGTAAGTGTAACGGTAAACCCGCCCCAGCAACAATCAGATTAACCCCATTTTCCGCAGCAGTGCGGACAAGCGTTTCATGATCTTGTCCTGCGACCATCGAGTTAATCCCAATAATGCCATCAGGACTCAGTTGGCGTGCTTTTCCTAACTCGTCAATTAAAGCAAGACGATTGGCTTCAAAAATATTTCTTTTCCCCGGTTGCTTGGGATCAAAGTAAGATGAACCAAACCCCAAAGCAACAGCAGAAATAATACCGATACCACCGGCATTTGCAACGGCACTGGCTAAACGAGCACCAGAAATTCTAATTCCCATTCCCCCTTGAATAATGGGGTATTGAGCAACATGATTACCAATCTGAAGGCTGGGAAGGCTTGTCATCATCATTATTTATCTTAAGCGGTAACATTATCGACAATTGCGGTGTACGAAGGAAAGAAAAACCTAGCAATCTTCTCTAATGGTTATCTCGGCCTTAAACACACAAAGATAACGATTCGTAAAACCAAGAGATTACTAAATTTTCATTTTTCGTCTATATCGTCCACTACGAGACATTATATAACAAATTAGTTATAAAGTAATGCAAAAAGGCTAGAAACCGGAAACAAAATGACAATGCTAAATTTGATTTGATCTGATATTAGTAGAAGAAGTTATTTTTTAAGATTAATCACAAACAGCTACTTCTCTCATTCAAAATCGTCCAACATCTATATATTCTTTCTCAACTGCAATGCCTACCCTTGTCATCGTTGAATCACCCACTAAAGCCCGCACTATCCGTAAATATCTACCCAATGACTATCGTGTCGAAGCCTCCATGGGTCATGTGCGCGACTTACCCTCCTCGGCAAAAGAAGTTCCAGCAAAAATTAAAGGTGAAAGCTGGGCGCGGTTAGGTGTGAATGTTGAAGAAGGGTTTAAACCCGTCTATGTGGTTCCCAGTGATAAAAAGAAAGTGGTTAAAGAATTAAAAGCAGCCTTGAAAGAAGCGGATGAACTCATCCTCGCCACAGACGAAGATCGTGAAGGAGAGAGTATTTCTTGGCATTTAAAAGAACTGCTGAATCCCAAAGTACCCACAAAACGGATGGTGTTTCATGAAATTACTCAAGAAGCGATTCAAGAGGCTTTAAAGCATTGTCGAGATGTCAACAGTGACTTAGTGGAAGCCCAAGAAACCCGACGCATTTTGGATCGGCTATATGGTTATACCCTTTCGCCCTTACTTTGGAAAAAAGTGGCTCGTGGACTCTCTGCAGGGCGAGTGCAGTCAGTTGCCGTGCGTCTGATTGTTGAGAAAGAACGGGAGCGTCGCGCCTTCAAAAGTGGCAGTTACTGGGATTTAAAAGCAACATTGGAAAAAGAAAAAAGCCAGTTTGAAGCGAAACTCACCACCCTCGGCGGAAAAAAACTTGCCACAGGTAGCGACTTTGACTCTAAAACAGGGAAAATTGCCCAAGGGCGGGATGTGGTCTTACTGAATGAAGCGGAGGCAAATGCCCTCAAAGACCGTCTGAGTGATAAACAGTGGAGGGTGAAACAAGTTGATGAACGTCCCACCACTCGCAAACCCTCTCCTCCGTTTACGACTTCCACCTTGCAACAAGAAGCCAACCGGAAACTTAAAATCTCTGCGCGAGACACGATGCGCACCGCGCAAAGTCTGTATGAAAATGGTTATATCACCTATATGCGGACAGACTCGGTACATTTATCAGAACAAGCCATTAGTGCAGCCAGAAGTTGTGTTACCGAGAAATATGGTAAAGAATATTTAAGTCCCAAACCGCGTCAGTATAGTACCAAGAGCAAAGGCGCGCAAGAAGCTCACGAGGCGATTCGTCCAGCAGGAGAAAGTTTTCGCTCGCCCCAAGAAACGGGGCTGCAAGGACGAGAACTTGCCCT
>JAVLCL010000489.1:0-2513 GCA_031580825.1 Halothece sp. Uz-M2-17 | reverse complement strand
CCACAAAGATTTGTCCCTTGTAAATTAGAGCCTTTTAGATTAACGTGAGATAGATTTCCGCCACTAAGTTTTGCCCCGACTAAGACAGAATTCATCATAAATGTTCCTTGAAAAACTGCCTTGGTCAGTTCAGCATTTTGAAAACTCGTATCGCTGAGTTTAGCGTAACTAAAATTTGTCCAATTTAACTTGGCTTGATCAAAGATTGACTTCGTTAAAAATGCTCGTGTAAAATTAGTGCCGATTAAATTCGCGCCGGTAAAATCAACAGCAATCAACATCATTCCGGTTAAGTCTAAACCACTGAGATCGACTCCCCGAAAATCTCTTTCTCCTTGATCGTAAAGTCTCAGTAAACGACTAAGTTTCATTGGTTGATTCCTTTTCTGGATTCGTTTGGTGCAACAATAGCTAGTGGTTGAGGAGATCAACCCTATATAATCTCAGCTATTTTTTAAACACTTTATTTTTATTTTAGAATCGAGAGAGCTAAATCACGAATACTTGCTAAGGGATTTCAGAATATTTAATAAAACTTAATTTTCGTTATTTGTTTATTGTTATGCCTGAACTCAGGAAAGCATATAAACTTTACCATCCATTAAAATCCGTTTAATTCCTTTAGCTTCTAAATGGTCTTTTGTTTTTTGAATCATTTTACCATCGGGAACTTTAATCACTTTTTGGGAACGATTAGAAAATCGTCTTGCTACGCGATGATTATCAAAGATGGGTAATGTTTTCTGTTGCGTTTCTACATTAGGGATTTTACCGAGATCGCTAAAATCTTTCAGAGGTTTCGTAATTAAATTTGACCCACGGTCGATGACTAAATAACAAGTTTTAGGAAATTTCGCTTGAGACAGGGGTAACACTTCCACTTCATTGGATTCTGGTTTTTGATCAGCATGATCAGTGGTCTCTTCATCCTCCCAGTCTTCTTCGTCTGTCTCTTCTAAATCATCATCCTCCCCGACATCTTCTCCAAACATAGCTTGAATGACACTAAAATCAATATCATCTGCATTTTCGGTGTCATCTTGTTCAGGAGACAACGTCATTTTCGGAGAGGCTTCATGATTGGCAAAAGACAACTCAATTTGTGTATTTTCCCCTCTCTTTTCGACTGTTTCTATTTCTGAAGACTCTTCAATTTGAGGAGAGGAAACTTGAGGGGTTGGTGTCTGTTTTTTCGGGGGTTCAACTGACGTTTGATCCGATGAAGCATCAGACCGAGATTTGTGTCGATTGTGGCGTTTTCTTTGAATTAAATTCTCGTATTCTTCACTTGATAAGTTATTTCTTAAAACTCGACTCACTGTAGAATTACTCACCTGAAAGCGATCCGCTAAAGTCGCTGAGGTTTCATCGGTTTGGCGGTACAAACGGACGAGTTCTGTTTTTTCTTCATCAGAGAGTTTTCTAGGACTCATAAGTTAATTCAGGTGTTTGGGTGAATCGTCTATTTCAAGAAAGTTGTTGTTTCCATCCTACTATCTTTTTGGGTTACTGATGCTATGATATGATGTAATTTCAATAGGGGTGTGTAACTCAGTGGATAGAGTAGCTGCCTTCTAAGCAGCGAGTCGCAGGTTCAAATCCTGCCACACCCGTTAATTCTAGCTTTCAGCTGTGGCTAGTTCCCCGCAGTTACCGTAGATTCTAAAGATAAAAACAGATCAATTTGACGAAAAGACGGTTCTGGTTGTGAGGCTGTTAGTGCAATTTGCTGCATAGAATTTAAAGTTGCTTTTGCTTCTGGAGAAAGATTTTTGAGGGGTTGCTGAGGAATGTCTTCTAAGAGAGTGATTCCTTGCTGGAGATCAAAGTAAATATAGCCCAAGTTCGTTTTGGGTAACCGTTGCGCGATCGCGCGGAATTGCTGACTCGCGTTTAGCGTCCTTTCTCCTTGTTTTTGGGCTAAAATCCGAAAAGGAGTGCCAACAGTAATCATTAACCGTTCTTCTTGCAACCAACCATAACTGACAAAGGGTTGTTGTGACGGATCTTCCCAAGTGGTCACTTGCGTATTCCCTAAGAGTTGAGTATCTTTTTCCAGAAAGGGATTGTTCCCTGCGATTTCACCGAGTTTTGCGAGTGTTTTTTCTCCAACTTCTCGTTGACTCGATTCAATTAAAATTCCGCCAGCAAGGGGAACATCAGGAAGACTGGATTCTTGTGTCGGAAACAGCGCGATCGCGTATTCCCCATCTAACCAAGAAAACACATCTTGATCTAAATCCAGATTCCAAGATTTTGCCCAACGACGCATCACTGACAAACCAATCCCTAACACAGGATTGTCTGCACTCTGACGCACCACTTGCGACCAAACTTGATCCAACTGATGACCATTGATGACAGCAATGCTTGTGTCTGGAACTTCGGATAGTAACTGACTCTCATTGGGAGAAAGACTTAAAAACTCAGTTTCGGTACTGAAGGCGAGGGCTTGCCAATGCAATCCTTCTGGTTTCAAAGAAATGCCCATAACTGCTGAGTCAATGACATCG
>JAVLCL010000488.1:0-2515 GCA_031580825.1 Halothece sp. Uz-M2-17 | reverse complement strand
GGTTAAAACCAGTCTCGCAGCCGGAAAACTTTTAAAAGACCTCACCCTAGAAGAATGGCAAGCAATCCATCCCGCTTTTGAAGAAGATATTTATACCGCCATTACCCCTGAACAAGTGGTTTCCGCACGGAATAGTGCAGGTGGAACCGGATTTCAACAAGTGCGTTACGCTCTCAGTCAAGCTCAATCCTTGATGAATAAAGAGTAATTGATGCAGTTTTAGTTTGCCAGGTTATTGGAAGCGATAAACTGGATCTACAAATATCTGTTGGCTTTTCAACAACCAGGGATGAATCAAATTCTTAATCCTATTCGATGGACAATTCATGACTTAGACGCACTGCCTGAAAATGAGGGGATTCGCCGTGAAATTATTAATGGAGAATTATTTGTGACTCGCGCTCCTCACTGGAAGCACCAAAACCTGATTAACAAAATGGGTAGCAAATTAGAAGATTGGTCAGAGAGTCATTTTGGCTTTGTTATTCCTAATCCCGGAATTGTTCCATCCCCTTATTGCCGAACTTCAATTTACCGATCGCGCAGATCTTTATCTAGCGTTCTGAGAAGATGCTAAACTATTTTCAGCAGTTGTGTAGAAACTGAGATCAGCCCTACGCCCATTTGGTACCAAAAGTCAAGTCCTCTTTACAAATTGTTTAATTCCTTTACAAAAATCCATGCAACTTGTTAAAGGAAAACTTGACAAAATCTGAAAGGAGTTAACGAGTCAATCTGGGTTTAGAATCCTTCTGAGCACGAAAACATATAGAACCCCTTTGGATTCTTATTTCTTGTACTATACCGGAAATAGCGCAATCTCGTCAATATTTTTTCCCTCGGTTTGCTCACTAAGTTTTGTTAAGTTTTTGATTTAATTTAAAAGACTAATATACATAATGTTTTAATTTTAATATACTTATATTAATTGACAAAAAGATGATTATTCCAATTTAAAAGTAATTTTCACAATCAAACCTGTCGAAAGAACCACAAAGACACAAAGAACACTAAGGTATGATCAATACTTAAGTGCCATAGAGCCAAGTTTCTGCTTCTTCGATTCCTAAGCCTTCCCGAATAATTTCGGGTTCCTTGCCGGTGAGATCAATAATAGTTGAGACCTCTGTTGTGACATCTGATCCATCATCGAGAATAATATCAACTAATTTGTCCATGGCATCGAATAGACGGGCTTTTTCATAGCCAAGAGTGGGTAACTCTCCTCTATCATCAGGGAGATAAGCAGAGGTGGAAATAATGGGATTTCCCAAGGTTTCTAAAAGCGATTGACAAACGACATGATTAGGGACACGAATCCCACTGGTTTTCCGTTTCGGATTCATCACCAGTTTCGGCACTAACTTGGTTGCTGGGAGAAGAAAGGTATAAGTTCCGGGAATGAGGCGTTTCATTAAGCGATAGGCATCATCATCCACACGGGCATAATCGGCAATATTGGACAAAGAGGAACAGAGAAAGGTAAGGGGTTTCTCATTACTCATCCTTTTGAGAAACCTAACTTTCTCCACTGCTGATTTGACATTCATATCGCACCCGATCGCGTAAACTGTATCTGTGGGATATAACATCACTGCCCCGTCTTTTAACGCTTCCGCAACAGTTTCTAGAGTCCACGCTTGAGGCGTTTCGGGATGAATGGAATAAACAGTAGCCATGACAAAAATTGTATATTTGGATTGTCCAACCGGAATTGCTGGGGATATGTGTTTGGGAGCTTTGGTCGATGCCGGAGTCCCTATGGATTATCTCATATCTCAGTTGGAACAGTTAGCGATCACGGAAGAATATCAATTATCCGCTTATCCTCTGATCCATAATGGACAAGCAGCGACGAAAGTTGAAGTCCAGTTAAGCGGGAAAACTCCCCCACATCGTCATTTGACTGATATTAAAACGCTAATTCAAAAGGCGAACCTCCCCCAGCGAGTTGAAAAGTGGAGTGTAGAGGTTTTTCAAAAATTAGCAAAAGCAGAAGCAGCGGTTCATGGTGTATCTCCTGATGAAGTCCACTTTCATGAAGTGGGCGCAACCGATGCCATTATTGATATTGTCGGGACTTGTTTAGGCTTACACTGGTTCGGTATCGAAAAAATCTATTGTTCTCCTCTTCCCACTGGTGGTGGAAGTGTCAAGGCTGCTCATGGACGGTTACCGGTTCCGGTTCCGGCTGTGGTTAAACTTTGGGAGTTACGGAATGTTCCGGTTTATAGTAATAGGATTGAAAAAGAATTGGTTACGCCGACAGGTGCTGCTTTAGCCGTTACTCTTGCGGAAAAGTTTGGTCATGCCCCTGCAATGACAATACAGAAAGTGGGTTTAGGTGCAGGAACGGCGAGTTTATCTTTACCGAATATTCTCCGTTTGTGGATTGGAGAAACCAAAACAGAGGAAAGTTTAGAAACGGTTGCTGTTTTAGAAACCCAAATTGATGATCTCTCCCCGCAAGTTTTAGCTTATGCTCAACAATTACTCTTGAGTGCAGGTGCGTTCG